>DOBD01000079.1 GCA_003506275.1 Bacteroidales bacterium
ATCTACCTCAACGTTGGCACGGGTACACCCACCAGTCTCCAGGGCAACACCATCAGGGGGTTTGCCATCAGCAACACGGGTGCTGCCGACATGACAGCCGTGCACGTGGCCGGTGGTATCATTAATATGGGTACAACCACCGGTAACGTCATTGGTGCCACAACGGGAACAGGNNTACCAACCCCGCCAATGCCACCCATGTATACGGGCTTTATAAAGCGGCTGTGGGCGGCAACCTCACACTTAGTAATAACCTGATTGGCAGCACCACCACGGCTTCCAGCATCCAGGCAACATCGGATGCCTACAACACCAACCAACTGGTCTACGGCATTTACTCCCTTGGCTCAGGCACCAACCTGCTTAGTGGTAACACCATCGCCAATCTCTTGAACAAGACCTTGGAAACCACCAGGGCTTCCAAACTGGTCGGTGTGTACATAGGTGCTGGCAACAACACGCTGCAAAACAACACGTTGACCAAGCTTATTTCAGGAGGTTCGGCCAGTGGGGCTCAGGGCCTTGATGCGCCTGTTATCGGCCTGTTGCTCAATACATCCACGGCAGGCCAGGTAGTAACAGGTAACACCATCAGTCGCTTGCAAAACAACTCGACGGCTAAAGTCTACATCTATGGCTTGTATTATGCAGGGCCAACAACTGGAACGAACGTGCTGGCCACCAACTTTATCAACCGCATTCTCCTGCCGCTGGCTCCACCGGAGAGCGTGGTGTGCGGCCTATCCCTGCAACAAGGCACTGCGGCTGTATCCAACAACATCATCGCACTGGGCGACAGCCTGACCAAAGGCATTACTTTGTACGGCTTACAAAACACCAGCACGTCGGCCTTGACCATCTACCACAACACCTTATATATAGGAGGGTCTGTCGCATCGGCCTTTTCCAATACCTACGCCATTCGCAATGAGGCCACTGGCGCTCACGATGTGCGCAATAACGTCTTTGCCAATAGGCGGTCGGGTGGGGGTAAGCATTACGCCATTGCACTTGGCAGCACTTCGGGCCTGACCATTAACTACAACGCCTATTGGGCCGATGGTGTCAACGGTGTTCTCGGTTTACTGACGTCAGACAGGACGACCCTGGCAGCCTGGAAATCGGCCACAGGGCAGGATGCCAACAGTTTGTTCCTGCATCCCTTGTTTATCCAACCAGGCTCTAGGGATCCGTTGGATTATACCCCCACGGCCTCCATGACAGCCTTCAACGGGTTGGTCGCTGTTGATTACACCGGCGCAGCCAGGGCCGTACCCCCCACCATGGGCGCCCTTGAGTTCAACGGCTATTTCTGGACGGGCAGTCTGGATACTGATTGGTCGAAATCGAGCAACTGGTTACCTCAAATGGTTCCGACCTCATCGGTCAGAGCCAACATTCCTCAGCGTCCCAATCAACCGCAGGTCAACAGCGGGGTGAACGCCGAGGCTGCCACCCTGGTCATTTATTCAGGTGCCGTGGTGACCATCAACGGTGGTGGTACCTTAACCGTGGCCACCAACGTGGTGAACAACGCTGGCGTAACGGGTCTGGTCATCAATTCCACCGCTTCGGGCACAGGCTCCTTCCTCTGTGATCAAGACAGTATTTACGCGACCGTACGTCGGTCTGTAAACGGTGAGATGGCGCTTGACTCAGCCGCCTGGCATTTTCTGTCCACCCCTGTCATGGCTCAAACCATACAAGGTTCAAGTTGGACGCCGGCCGGTCAATACGGTGACGGTACGGGCTACGATCTGTACGTGTGGGATGAACCGTCGGGGTCCTGGGTGTACAACTTAAACGACACGACAGCCAACTACACAACTTGGTCGGTGGCCCATCCTTCGACCACGTTCATGCCTGGGCGTGGGTACTTGTATTCCTTATACGATTCCATCGCCACCCCCGCTTTTACCGGCTACCTCAACAACGACACCGTTGCCTATGCCTTGACCAAGGCTGTCAGTGGCAGTCAGGCCGGCTTCCACCTGGTGGGCAATCCTTACCCCAGCAGCATTGACTGGAAGGCGACCGCCGGCTTTGACCGCTCGGTGCTGGATGCCTCCGGTGGTGGGTATGACCTGTGGATGTGGAGTTCCTCCGCCAACAATTACGGTGTGTATAACTCGGAGGAGATCGATGATCAAGGTACCAACAACGCTTCGCGGTACGTTGCTCCCATGCAGGGATTTTTCGTGAAAGCCGCCTCGGCTGGCTCCCTGGAGTTTTTCAACGTGGCCAGAACCCATCAATCGGCCAGCGCCTGGTTACGGGCCGCCGGGTCGGCTACTCCCGGTGCCGTACGCGTGGTGCTCTACTCGCTGGAAGGCTATGGCCGTGACGAGGTCAAGCTTTCCTTTGGCTATACGGCCAACGACAAGGGTACAGGCAAGCTTTTCAGCCACGTGACCTCGGCCCCCAGCCTATACCTGCCCATCAAAGGGCAACCCTACACCATCCGACGCCTCACAACCCCCGAAGCCAACGGCAAAACCCCTNNCGCGTCACCTTCGACCCCCTACTAACCAGTACCATCATTCTTGAGGACAAGCAAACCGGTGTTTTCCATGATTTCAGCCTGGCTGACACCTATACCTTTACGGCATCAACTTCTGATTCGGCTAGTCGCTTCGTCTTACATTACGGCGCCGTTCATCCCGAAGACAAGCTTAACCTGGCCGATGTGTACGTCAACGACCAGCACCTGGTGGTTGATCTAAGCCAGCTCAAGGACGAATACGCCCTGATGGTTTTCGATTTGAACGGTCGGGTGGTGAAAAGAAGCAGCTTGTTCGGTGGTGAACAGCTCAGGGTCAAACTCAGACATCGCGGTGTATACCTTGTGTCATTGCGCTCAAAAACAGATATATACACCGTGAAAGTGGCCTACTAGTCCGGTATTTCACTCCCCTTATCCCTCCTTTTTGTTGCCCCTTGTATCCTTTTTGTATCCTTGATGTTCGGGGCCTTGTATCCATACTGATGCTTTGTTTATGGTAATCCCTAGTATGGGAACCCGTATTTTTGTATCAGATAAAAAGGCCTTTATAGGTCAGTCACTTAACCCAAACGGAGAATCATATCCAAAACAATAACAACTAAA
>DOBD01000131.1 GCA_003506275.1 Bacteroidales bacterium
TGGCCACTCTGGTAACTGCCCTTACATTGTTTACCTGCGTACGCCTTACGCAGCCGTCCCTCAAGGCCTACAGGTTCAAGAGAAACGGCTGCAAATGTAGGTGTTTAATTTGAATCCACAAAGTGTTTTGAAGAAAAATTATTTAGGTCTTCCTTTTTCTTTGATCCTGATCAACTGCTTCTGTATGGCTTCCAGGGAGGTATCGACGGCCTCTTCAAAGGTATCGCTCACTTTGGAGGCGAAAAGCTCGGATCCGGAGATACGAACCTTAACCAGGGCCTCCTTATTCATGGCTGTTTCGGGTTTGATGACTTTCAAGATGACTTCTGTCTCCAGAATGTCACCGTAGAATACTTCCAACTTCTTCACTTTCTTTTCAATAAACTTTTCCAACGCGACGGTGGCATCGAAATGTATCGACTGAATGCTGATTCCCATAGTTGATCCTCCTTGTTTTAGGCTCTAGGATGAGCTTGTTTGTACACTTTTTTCAATTCTTCAAAGGTTGTGTGCGTATAGACTTCCGTGGCTGCCAGGCTGCTATGTCCCAGCAATTCCTTAACGGCATTGAGCTCGGCACCTTCGTTAAGGAGCGTGGTGGCGAACGTGTGTCTCAGCACATGAGGGCTGCTTTTTGTCAGGGTGGCTACGTGTGTAAGTTTGGTGTGGATAATACGGTAAACGAGTTGGGGGTAGAGCGGCGCTCCGTTGGGACGAACCAGCAATGAACCGTCATTTGTCGGTGCGACAAGGTCTCGCAAGGTCTGGTATTCGGTGAGCATGCGTTTCAATCCGTCACCAAAGGGTATCAGCCGTTGCTTGTTTCGCTTACCAGTCACTTTGATTAATCCGGACACCGTATCGATGTCCCTGTCCCGGAGCCCAATCAGTTCAGAACGACGCATACCCGTTTGAAAGAACAGTTCAATGATAAGCCGGTCACGAACTGTTTCAAAGGGATGGTCTTTACGACCGTCCAACATCCTGGCTTTTGTTACTTCCTCTTCCTTGAGAAACACGGGAAGAGGTTTGTCTGTTTTGGGAGAAGGCACACGGCTGGCTGGATTGATGCCAACCAATTCGCGACGTATGAGATAACGCCAGTACGACTTGAGGCAGGATAATTTGCGGTTGATGGTCCTGGGGGTCATGCCTTGATCCATCAACGCCATCAACCAGGCACGGATCATATCGGTGCTGACACCAGACGGATCGTTGAGGCCGTAGGATTCCTTCAGAAAGTCAGTGAACCCCTCAAGGTCACGCCTATACGCAAGAACGGTATGAGCAGAAAAATTCTTCTCATACCGTATATAATTGATATATTCGTCGACCCACATAGGCTCGTTGCACTTGCTCTGAGCAACGAATATACAAATAAAAAACGAGATTGACAAACAAAAACGCCGCAACAAGCTGTTTGTCGACAGCGTCCGTTTCTTCAGCCTGTTTACTCTTCTGTTTGGTGAAGCTGCTGAATGTAAGCGGCTTTCATCATCATCTTCCGCTTCTCAACGGAGGGTTTGGTGAAAGCTTGTCTGCTTCTGAGTTCTTTAACGATGCCTGTTTTCTCAAATTTACGTTTGAACTTCTTAAGCGCTTTCTCGATGTTTTCGCCTTCTTTTACAGGAACTACGATCATACTTTGTTGAACTTTAAGTGTTTGTTTTAATCGGACTGCAAAATTAGACAAAGGCTTTGATTTACCAAACAAATTCAGGAAAAAGATTTTTGGATTTTTCCTTTTGGGCAATTAAAGCGTATTTTTGCCCTTCAATCAACACCGTTGACCATGACTGGAATTTCTGCTCAAGACAAAAACCAACTACCCTTGTTGCCACCTCCGGGCAGCAGCGAACGGGTGAACATCATCATCCAACGCCTCAGCCTGCTCAGAGAGTTTCTGGCAGAACCAGGGTTGGATGCCATCATCATTCCATCTTCAGATCCTCATCAAAGCGAATACCTGGCTGAGTGCTGGAAATTCAGAGAGTACCTGTCTGGTTTCAGTGGCTCATTCGGCACCCTGGTGGTCGCTCGTGACGCAGCTGGTTTCTGGACGGACTCCCGCTATTTCCTTCAAGCCGAAAAAGAATTGGAAGGCACCGGCATCACCTTATATAAATTAGCCGTACCCGGTACCCCGTCACTGGAAGCCTGGATTGCCTCCCAGAGCTACAAGTATGTGGGCCTGGACGGTAGTCAATTTTCCACCAGCGAGGTGCTGCGCCTCAGCCGTTTCTTCTCAGAAAGGGGCATCCGCCTCAAGCCCGACATCAATCCTTACACGAATGCCTGGCCCAACAGGCCAACCCTACCCCAGGAGCCCCTCCGTGTTTTTCCTGAGCACATCAGCGGCGAAACGGTGGCCGATAAACTGACCAGGGTACGGACCGCCCTCCTGGAAACGGAAGCCGATGGTTTGGCCATCACCACCTTGGATGACCTGGCTTGGTTGCTGAATATCAGAGGCATGGATGTTGACTTCAACCCTGTAATCATGGCTTTTGCCTACCTCGATCAACACCGCTGTCTCCTGTTCGTGGAAAACACCAAGATGACAGAGGCCGTCAAACGTCATTTACAGGCTTACAATGTGGAACTGGCCGGTTACACGGACTTTATTCCGTTCATGAGTCGCCTGAAGGGTGTTCGCCTTTTGTTTGACAAAGCCAGGAGTAATTTCGAGCTATATAACAGACTGGACGACAGTTGCACTGTGGTGGAGGGAATGACTCCCATCGCAGGACTCAAGGCGTGTAAGAACCCGGTGGAACTGGCCGGTTACAGAGAAGCCAACATCAAGGACGGTGTGGCACTGACCAGACTCTTTCGCTGGATTGAAACCGAAACCCAACCAGGTAAATCTACAGGCAACCCATATCCCACCGAATGGAGCATAGCCGAAAAAGCCGTCGAATTCAGGCGCGCGCTGGGCGACTACCTCTGTGAAAGCTTTGCTCCCATCGTTTCATTCAAAGACCATGGCGCTATTGTCCATTACGAAGCCACCCCTGAAAGCAGTTATACGGTAGAAGGTGAGGGGGTGCTTTTGCTGGATCTGGGCGCCCATTACCTCCATGGCAGCACCGACACCACCCGCACCCTTTACCTCAATGGTCAACCATCCGACCTCTTCAAAGAGGACTACACTACGCTGCTAAAAGGCGTCATGGCATTGACCAACGCCCGTTTTCCCGAAGGAACCAGGGGCACCCAACTGGACATCATGGCCAGGCAATACATCTGGCAACGTCGCATCAACTACCTGCACGGAACAGGACACGGGGTGGGACACTGCCTGTTTGTGCACGAAGGGCCTCAAAGTATCCGCATGAACGAAAATCCTGTCACCATAGCACCGGGCATGGTCATGTCCAATGAACCGGCCATCTACCGTACCGGCGCCTGGGGTGTCAGGGTAGAGAATGTGATCCACTGTTACGAACTGCAGCCCTCAGCATACGGGCGTTTCTTCGGTTTCGAAACCCTCACCCGTGTGCCGTTGGAGCGAACATGCATTGACACGAACCTGTTGAGACCGGACGAGCGGGCATGGATAGACGCTTACCACCAACAAGTCTATGAGGACTTGTCACCCAGGCTCACGATGGAGGAACGAGACTGGCTGAGGAATAAAACCAAGCCCCTTGATTGATATTATCCTACTTCAAACGACTTAACAACCTAACAAAAACCATACTATGGCATTGATCAAATCAGTCAGGGGTTACACCCCGGTTTTCGGTGAAAACTGCTTTTTTGCCGACAACGCCACCATCATAGGCGACGTCATCATGGGTGATGGCTGCAGCATCTGGTTCAACGCCGTCCTCAGAGGCGATGTAAACAGCATCCGGATCGGTAACAATGTAAACATTCAGGATGGCTCTGTACTTCATACCCTCTACCAGAAATCCACGGTTACCATTGGTGACAACGTTTCCGTAGGCCACAACGTGACCATCCACGGAGCGACCATTGAAAACAACGCCTTGATCGGCATGAACGCTGTCGTGCTCGACCATGCCGTCATCGGAGAAGGCGCCATCGTAGCAGCCGGTTCCGTGGTGTTGAGCGGAACCAAGGTTGAACCTTTCAGTATATATGCCGGCGTACCGGCCAAATTTGTCAAGATGGCGGATCCTGAACAAACGCGCACCATCAACAAACGCATTTCAGACAACTACCAGTTTTACGCCAGCTGGTATCAGGAAAAGCCGAAACGCACCTCTTTGCTGGACACTGATTAACCGGATGCGGTGTAAAAAATGATAAAAGGCCGCGTATGTGCCTTGTTTTTTATAATTTTGCGGCGCCGTTTTTGGCCAATTTGCAATAAACACCTTAGATGCCAACCAATTTAGTCATTGTCGAATCCCCAGCCAAAGCCAAAACCATCGAGAAATTCCTGGGAGAGGCTTTCAAGGTCATGTCCAGCTTTGGACACATCCGTGACCTGAGAAAAAAGGATTTTGGCGTAGATATTTCGAACAACTTTCAACCCGTGTACGAAATCCCTGCCGACAAGCTCAAGCTGGTGCAGGAACTCAAGTCACAAGCCAAGAAAGCAGACACGGTATGGCTGGCCTCTGATGAGGACCGGGAAGGAGAAGCCATCGCATGGCACCTTGCGGAAGTCCTCCAGCTTGACCAAACCAAGACCAACCGCATCGTTTTCCACGAAATCACCAAGGACGCCATCCTGACAGCCATCAAGCATCCCCGTCGCATCGACAACAACCTGGTGGATGCGCAACAGGCCAGGCGGGTACTCGACAGGATAGTCGGCTTTGAGTTGTCGCCTGTCCTGTGGCGGAAAATCAAACCTTCCCTGTCTGCAGGTCGGGTTCAATCCGTGGCGGTAAGGCTTATTGTGGAAAAGGAACGTGACATCCAGCAATTCGTCGCTGAAGCTTCCTACAAAGTCAGCGTCTCCTTTATCTTGACATCGGCCGATGGCAAAACGGCAACATTGAAAGCCGACCTTGGCAAACGCTTGAAGACCAAAGAGGACGCCAAAGCCTTCCTGAACCTGTGCAAGGATGCCACGTTTAGCATTGTAGACATCAGCACAAAACCGGGACGTAAAACACCACCTCCTCCTTTCACCACCTCCACGCTTCAACAAGAGGCAGCCAGAAAACTTGGCATGTCGGTATCGCAGACCATGATGGTGGCCCAACGTTTGTACGAATCAGGAAAAATCACCTACATGCGTACCGACTCCGTCAATCTGTCCAACCTTGCCATCAACACATCAAAAGCTGAGATTGAAACCATGGCTGGCGAACAGTATGTCAAGGTACGTCACTACCACACCAAGACAAAGGGGGCCCAGGAGGCACACGAAGCCATTCGACCAACCTACATGAATGTCAGGTCTATTGATGGCAACGCACAAGAAAAGCGCCTGTACGAGTTAATCTGGAAACGGACCATCGCTTCCCAGATGGCAGATGCCGAACTGGAAAAAACGACGGTAACCATCGGATTATCCAATACATCGGAGACCTTGGAAGCTGTCGGCGAAGTCATCACCTTCGATGGTTTCCTGAATGTCTACATGGAATCCTTCGATGACGAAAGCGATACGGACAATGGAGGTAAAACCCTACCCGCCCTCAGCAAGAGCGACAACCTGACCATGCAAGTCGCCACTGCCACTGAACGATATACTCAACGGCCTTATCGGTACACGGAGGCTAGCCTGGTGCGCAAACTGGAAGAATTGGGAATTGGCCGTCCATCCACGTATGCACCGACCATCTCCACCATACAACAACGCGAATACGTAAAAAAGGAAGACAAGGAAGGTCAACCCAGAGACTATGTGCAACTGGAGCTTATCCGGGACACCATTAACGAACAAGTGCTGACTGAAACTGTCGGGACTGAAAAAGGCAAACTTTTCCCCACAGACATTGGCATGGTGGTAAATGATTTTCTCCTGGAATCATTTCCAGATATCCTTGATTTCAACTTTACGGCCTCCGTCGAGAAGCAATTCGACCAGGTAGCCGAGGGCGACATAGCCTGGAACAAGGTTATCGGGGACTTTTACACGTCTTTCCACCCCGCCGTTGAACAAGCGGCCGCCTGGTCGAAACAAAAGGTGGGCGAACGGGTATTGGGCACCGATCCAAAAAGTGGCAAACCTGTCTCCGTCCGTATTGGTCGTTTTGGCCCCATCGCTCAAATCGGAGTGGCTGAAGACGAGGAGAAACCGCGGTTTGCCTCCTTGCAAAAAGACCAACGCATGGACAGTATCACCCTGGAGGAAGCCCTGGCCTTGTTTAAACTACCACGTACGGTAGGCGACTTCGAAGGCAAAACCCTGACCATCGGTGTAGGGCGATTTGGTCCTTACATCAGACACGACGGTGGCTACGTTTCCATCCCCAAGATCTACGATCCCCTTGATATCGACCTGGATACGTGTATCACCTTGATCGAGAAAAAACGTCAGGAGGAGAGTAACCGAATCATTCATCACTTTGAAGCGGAGGGCATTCAGGTTTTGAACGGTCGCTTCGGACCGTATCTGACCAAAGATGGCCAAAACTACCGCATTCCCAAGACCACAGATCCGGCGACCTTGACATTAGAGGCCTGTCAGGCACTCATAGAAGCCCAAAAGGACAAACCAACCAATGGTGGTTACCGCAAGCGGGGATCCAAACCTTCATCCTCAACGGCTTCCAAGAAAGCCTCGGCAACGACGAAGAAGGCCTCAACTGAAAAAAAGTCGACGGCCTCTCAGAAAACGACAACAACCAAGAAAGTGGCATCCGGGACCAAGGCCAACACATCGTCGAAACCTGGTAGCCCGAAAAAGACAAGCGTCAAAAAATAGATCACAACGAAATCAGCGTATGTGCGATTAATATGGTTGGTATCCTCTATCGGTAATCACATAGCAATTGCTGCAACCGTTTACGGGCAAAAAAGATGCGACTTTTCACGGTACCCAGTGGCAACTGCATTTCTTCAGCAATGGCCTCGTATTTGTACCCAGCCACATGCATGGCGAAAGGTTGGCGGTATTCCCTGCTGAAGGAATTGATGGCCTTATTAATGTCCGCTATGGTGTATGAACCTTCGGGAGTATCCAAACCTGAGTTTTGCGGGATATTCAGGTGATAAAGGTTATCGGTCTGATCCACGAAGGTTTGTTCCCTCACTGCTTTTCGGTAATTGTTGATGAAGATGTTACGCATAAGCGTATACGCCCAAGCTTTGAAGTTGGTCTCTTCAGTGAACTTGTCGTGGTTGTCCAACACCTTGAGTGAGGTTTCCTGCAATAGATCAGAGGCGTCATCGCGGTTTCTGGTGAGTCTGAACGCAAAACGGAATAAATCACCCTGCACCTCGATCAGTTGTTCATTGGTTTTAAACGTGTTCATCGTGTCTTCCGTATTAGTATAAGCCAGGCTTGATCGAATGATCGTCATTTGGTGTGGCCGCCCAGCGGGTATTTGTTTTTGAATAGTTAAATTTATTAAACACGATGCGCCACAGCGGTCAAAAAACCAACATATAAAAACAGGTTTTGGTTTAAAAACTGTTTTCAGCTTTTTTTTACTGAAAAACAGGCTTTTTTGGACTTTTTTGTCTACTTATCGCGGGTATTTTGTAGATTTGTCGTCACCACCCAGTTATTTTATGAAAGGGAGCCGACGTTCACTCCTTGTTTTGTGACCGTCCACTTAGACAAAAACACGCCATGAAACACGCACTCTTGACAATTTTCAGGTGGTTAAAAAAAGCCCTTACTCCACCGACAGCCTTCATTTCACACCATCGGCCAGTATTATTATCCTCGGCATGGATTCTGGCGCCCTACCTGACGATTATCGCTCTGTTGATCGTCATGGCTATCCGTATGTACCAGTGTAATAAACGACGGTACAATCTGAATAAAAATCTGGAAGAGTACATCAAAACCGTCAGACAGTTTGAAAAAGGCGTCGATCAATTGAACGATACCATGAATGAAGTTTCAGCGGATGATGGACTGAATGGTCAACAGCGCGACAAAGTCAGGCTGGCCATCTGGAGGATCAATGCCCTTCAGAACAGCCTTAAGACTCTTAAGGCATTGGAAATGGATAGCGAGTGGACAACCAATCTTGGTGACATCAAAAAGAGTATGGCAGACCAGCCAATGTCCGGACTGCCCATTGACACTCCTTCCTACCATGAAGAGCCCCCGCTGCCCGATTTAGAAGAATCAGATGGTGTTGATCAGTACTTTCTGGAGAAGGTATTTTCCATTATCAGGGAATGCTATGTGGACCCATCATTCAACGTTGATACCTTAAGTCAGAAGATGGGCATGAGCCGCTCTTCGTTTTATACGAAAATCAAAGCCATCAGTGGTCAGGCCCCTGCTGACTTCATCCGTCAATACCGCATGGAAAGAGCCAAGGAATTGTTGAAAACCAAGCAATACTCAATCACTGATGTAGCGTTGCAATCAGGCTTTACAGATGTGAAATACTTCAGGGACGTGTTTCGCAAAAAATACAACCGCAGCCCCAGCCAATACGCCAAATCGTCGAACTGATTGCACGTGGGTGGTTGATGATTACCCGAAAAACAAACAAAGGCCAAACATCTGTTACACGATGTTGGGCCTTTGTTGTTGTGGTACCACCAGGAATCGAACCGGGGACACAAGGATTTTCAGTCCTTTGCTCTACCAACTGAGCTATGGTACCTTGCATTAGCGGCCACAAAAGTACAATTCATTTTTGAAACCACCAAACGAAACCCCCAAAATATTGACCGTAATTACGTCGTAAGCTTTGAAGATTTAAAAAGCTTCACTACCTTTGCAGCGTCTTCGCACATCGGGATGTAGCACAGTTGGTAGCGCGCTACGTTCGGGACGTAGAGGTCGGAAGTTCGAGTCTTCTCATCCCGACAAAAGACCAAAGACACTCAGCAAGGATCATCTTTGCTGAGTGCCTTTTTTTGTCTTGTTGAGATTCCTTACCGCAGGCGCTCGGCTAAAGCAGCCTCAAGCCCCTCTCCTCTGAGGTTCTTCATGACAATGACCCCTTCAGGATCCAAAAGAACGGTATGGGGAATGGAAGATACGGCATATAGATTGGCTGCTACGCTCTTCCACCCTGAAAGATCGGACAGTTGAGGCCATTCCAGTCCGTGCTTAGTGATGGCCGCCTTCCAGTCTTGCGAGGATTCATCCAGGGAAATGCCAATCACGTCGAACCCTTTGCTGTGGTATTTTTTGTAGGCATTGACCACATTGGGCAATTCACGCAGGCAGGGGCCACACCAGGAGGCCCAGAAATCGAGCAATACGTAGTGACCTTTACCCACGTACTCAGACAGTGAGACAGTATCTCCCTCAGGAGTAAACAGAACCATGTCAACATAGGGCTGACCGATGGATACCCGTTTGGATTTGACCAACTGATCGGCCAGGTCCTTAACAAAAGGATCTGAAAGGAAGGTATCATTCGCTTCGCCCAGCAATCCCTCTATGTCGGCGTCCTCCAACATCGCGGCAGATGATTTGAGCATCTGGACTCCGGCGGCGTTTCCAATGTTTTCTTTGATCGATTTCAACGCCATTTTCCTGAAGGCTGCTTCAAAATCCTGGTAGGCCTTCGCCAGTTCTTGTTGAAGACCCGCATTGGAAGGATCCGTCATATATTGTTGATTGAGGGCCACCACGCTGGCAGACAATTGTTCGTATTCATCCATAAAGCCTTGCCATGCATCGTTAACGGCACTACCCTGTATCTGCAAGCGATCACCACTTAACTTGACGTCCAACTTTCCATCCAGGTAGACCAATTGGGTCATGGTCTTGGCTCGTTGGGGGTCATGAAACACCAAGACATACCAATCAGCGGAGTCTATCGTGCCGTTTATTTCACAACGACCCTTTTCAACCAGGGCTGAATCCAGTGCTCCCAAAGAGGGATCCGCGTTTTGGTGATAAAGGGCCAATTGATAACCATCAACGTCCGAAGAGGCTGCGTCCAACTGGATAGCGTAGCGGTTTTGGCCGGTACATGCCAGCAACAGGAAGGTAGCCACCAGCAACAAAGAGGGATTTTTCATACGTGTAGTTTTTTGTATGCGAGGGTTGAGAAGTTAAAAACGAGCAAAAACACTGAGCGGCAAGATTAGTCCAGTCTCATCCGTAACCGTTAATTCTCCATATTCTATGGTGGAGAATGACCGACGGAAGTAGTGCTGTAGTAAGTTGGCGGCAATGATGGGAGAGAATCCCATCGAATAGAGATTGAGCACCACAAAGCCATCTGGTTCCAGCAGCGCGGCGCAAGCTTCCAACAAGGGGTTGATCTGAGCCTCCAACACCCATTTCTCACCTGTTGGGCCTCTTCCATAAGCCGGAGGATCCAGTATGATGCCTTGGTAGCGTTTACCACGTCTTACTTCGCGCAGTACAAACTTCAACGCATCTTCCACCATCCAACGGATCGTGGAAAGGCCTGAAGCCTCCGCATTTTCCCTGGCCCAGGTAATTACCGGTTTGACAGCGTCAACATGAGTGACTACGGCTCCGGCTGCGGCTGCAGCCAGGGACGCTCCTCCGGTATAGGCAAAGAGGTTGAGCACCGCCGGCTCAGCCGTGTGGAGTGCGCGTGTTCTTTGATACACAAACCGCCAGTTTTCGACTTGTTCCGGAAAAAGCCCAATGTGTTTGAACGCCGTCATCGACAAGCGAAAGATCAAGGGCGTCTCCAGGTCAGTATAGCGCACAGTCCATCGATCAGGCATGTCTGGTTTTATCAACCACTCGCCACGTTCACCGGTGTCACCAACCGAAGCGCCTTTTTGCCGTTTAAACCAGGCATGAGCCTGATTGACCCAGTCTTTCTCTGCCAGGCGTTTTGGCCAAACAGCTTGAGGCTCAGGTCGCCTGAGCACGTAATTACCGTAGCGCTCCAATTTCTCGAAGCCACCGCTGTCTATCAACGCGTAGTCAGTCCATACAGAGCCGTTGTTGCCATTCATGCCATCATGTGGTTTGCGGGCAAACGTACCGATTTTTTTGGGGACCTCAAAATCTTTTCGCACTTTTGGGGCGTCAAAACTACTCCTCGTATGGAACGCATCACCAGCTTACAGAATCCGGCCGTCAAACGCATCGTACAATTGGCCAAACCCAGGGAACGCAAAGCGCAGGGCCTGTTCGTCGTGGAGGGAGCCAGGGAGTTGGGCTTGGCGCTCGATGCTGGCTATCAGCTTGTTTCCGTATATGTATGTCCTGAGATATATGTTCACAGCGAATACCCGGACTTGATCAATCGGCTTGATCCTGCTCGCCTGACAGGCATTACCCCCGCCATCTTTGAAAAGGTCGCCTACAGAGAGCACTCGGATGGGATTATCGCCTTGACGCGACCGAACAAACACGACCTCTCTGCCCTTCCATTGACGGAGAATCCCTTTATCATCGTACTGGAAGCCGTGGAAAAGCCTGGAAACCTGGGGGCCATCCTCCGAACGGCCGATGCAGCCAAAGCCAGTGCAGTGATTGTCTGTGACCCCAACACAGACGTCTACAACCCTAATGTCATCCGATCAAGTGTCGGCTGTTTGTTTACCGTGCCCGTGGGGGTGGCCAGCTCTGAGGAAGCGTTACTTTGGCTGAGAGAGAAAGGCATCAAGGTCTACGCTGCTGAATTGACCGCCGCTCAGTGGTACCACGAAACGGACTTCACCTTGCCCTCCGCCGTCATCATGGGTACAGAAGCCGACGGCTTGACGCCCTTTTGGCTGAAAGCGGCTGATGCCAGGATCAAAATCCCCATGAGAGGCGCCATTGATTCCTTGAACGTGTCGGTCTCCACGGCCGTTCTCACGTTTGAGGCCATGAGGCAACGTTCGTTCAAATAGCACCGCTACCCGAGAAGTTGATTACCCCAGTCTGATATGACCAGCCTTGATGGGGCGTTTGACGAACATAGACGCGCTTTCTTCAAATTTTGCTTCGGATTCTGTTGTGAGGAAACGGCAAGTGCCGCTCTTCGTACAACGCGCTGCCATGTCAGCATGACGGTGGAGGTAGTCTTTCAGGCTGGCCGCCACATAGTTGCCTTGAGAAACAATGTGAACATGTTTGGGGACAAAACGGTTGATCTGAGACAACAGGAGGGGGTAATGGGTACAACCCAGGACCAAGGTGTCAATGGCGGGATCCTGCTCAAACAAGTCGTTCAGGTTTTTTCGAACAAAATAAGCGGCTCCTTCTGAATCGTACTCCCCGTTCTCAACCAAGGGCACCCACATGGGACAAGCCTCGGCGGTTAATAGGATGTCTGGATGGAGTTTGTGTATTTCGATGGGGTAAGAACCGGAAACAATGGTACCGGGTGTGCCCACCAAGCCTACGTGACCTGTCTTGGTCAGGGAACCGACCACCTCAACGGTTGGTCTGAGGATACCCAACACTCGGAAATTCGGATCAAGCGTGGGCAAATCGATTTGTTGAATGGTACGCAGGGCTTTGGCAGAAGCGGTGTTACAGGCTAGAATTACAAGGGGACACCCTTGCTCGTAGAGATAAAACACGGCTTGACGCGTGAATTCGTACACCATGTCAAAGGAGCGATTTCCATAAGGAGCCCTGGCGTTATCACCCAAATAGAGGTAATCCAGGTGGGGTAATTGCTTACGGACATCTTCGAGTATGGTCAATCCTCCATAACCCGAATCAAACACACCGACGGGGCCTTTCTGGGCGTTCATGCTTGTTTGTTTTCTGTCTGTTTTTAACCGGTTGTTGCCTAACGCTCTCAAACAACAAAAGCTGCCCCTTTATGAGTACAGCTTTCGTCTAACTACTGTTGGGCCGTTTATTTCAAGCCTAGCTTGGCGCGGATGAGGTTGGTCACATCCACACATTTTTCAACCGAGTAAAAGGAGAGATCGGCCTTGAGGGAGATATCAAAAATCAACCAAAATCCATTCTCTGTGCCGACACTCTTTACTACCCCGTCCAATTTCGTATTGATGGGAGCGATGATGAGTTGTTGCTGTTCCTTCATCTTATCCTGCGCATCCTGGTAGAAAGATTGAATACGTTGTTGCAGGTCTTGCAGTTCTGTTTCGCGGCGCAAACGAATGGCTTCAGGCAGGGTATCACGACCGGCTATGTATTCTGAGCCTTTCTTCTGATATTCCTCGTTCATGCGCACCAGTTCAGCCTCATGTTCCATGCCGATTTTATCCAGCTTTTTGGTGCCTTCCACCGTTTCGGGCATACTTTGGAATATTTCAGCCCTATTGTAATAACCGATTTTGATATCCTGCGCGAGGGCTCCGGTTAACGGTAATAGAGCGACGAGGGCAAATACGAATTTTTTAATCATTGCTTGGTTAATTTGTGTAATAGTCATGCGTAGCGGCCGCAAAAATACGGCTTTTTTTTAATATCCCAACTTTCTGAGCACAAGATCGCTGATGTCAATCTTGGGCGAGGCAAAGAGGATGTTGGACCCGGACGCTCTGTCCAGGACAAGCATGTAACCATCTTGTTCAGACAATTCCTTGATGGCGTTGTAAATCTCGTCCTGAATAGGATTCAAAAGGCTTTCACGCTTCTTGTACAGTTCTTCTTCGGATCCAAAGTAGGTTTTCTTCAAGTCGGCAGCTTCTTTTTCCTTGGCCAGGATTTCGCTTTCCCGTTTGGCTTTCATTTCGTCAGACAGGTATACCATCTCCGATTGGTATTTTGTATAGAGATCTTTGGCTGCTTTGGTCAAGGCATCCACTTCCGATTGCCATTTCTTTGAGGTTTGGTTGAGTTGGTCGTTGGCCATCTCATACGCTGGTATTTTGGATAAAATGTATTCCATATCCACCAATGCGAACTTCTGTGCGCTGGCACCTACTGCCACAACCAGCAACAGGGAGAAAAGCACCAACAATTTCTTGACGGTCGAAGAGACATACACACCGGCCATACCGGCCTTCATCGTCTTGATTATGTCTAATTGTCTTGTTTCCATGGGGTGTTTTTTAACGGTTTACAGACCAAATGTACGGATTTATTTTGTTTGTCGCGGATGGGTTTAACGTTTTTTTGAACCGCTTTTAACAGGCGTTTAGAATTCCTGTCCGATGACGAAGTGGAACTGACTGCCACTGATGTTCTTTGAGGTGCTGGTGGCTTTGTCGAAACCGTACGCCCAATCGATACCCATTAATCCGACCATTGGCAGGAAAATACGGACACCGACACCGGCAGAGCGTTTTAAGTTGAAGGGCTCCCAATTTTTTGCATCATCCCACAGATTACCTCCTTCCAGAAAAGCGAGGGCGTAGATGGTCGTAGAGGTCTCCATCATCAACGGATAACGCAATTCAAGGGCTACGCGTTCGTAAATATTGGAGGCACCCAAGGCTCCGTTCTCGTAACCGCGGAGCGCTATGGTCTCATAGGTGTAATAACTGCTGTAGCCGGTGGTACCGTCTCCACCTACCAGGTACTGGCCGAAGGGGGATTGCTTATAGAAGTTGTAACGGCCCAGGTAACCCAGGTCGAAACGGGTCATGAGCACCAATTTACCATTGGCATTGAGCGGTGTGTATGTTTTCCCTTTGAAGCGAATCTTGTAGTATTCGATCCATTTATAGAGTTCAGACAGATTTCCAGCTTCGTACTGTGTCTTATACACGGAAGCGCTTTTTCCGTCAAGCAGGGAATAGGGAGGAGTGACCTGAGCCGTCAGTGAAAAGTCCGATCCGCTGCGCGTGTACAGGGGATTGTCCGTTGAGTTTCTGGCCAAGGTCAAACTCAGACTAAGGTCGTTGCTGTTTCCGTTTCGGATAACGAAATAATTCCAATTCTGGAGGTCGTAGTGCTGATAGGACAATTCACCATACAACTGAAAATAGTCATCGGGCCAACTGAGCCTTCCGCCAAGACCGGCAGAGAAGCCCCACATCTTCAGGTACTTTTCCGGGTCAAGTTCGTACATGTATGAATTACTGTAACTGTTGCCGTAGTAGTTGCTGCCGTAGGAATTGTTGTAGTAGTTATTGTAGTAGTAATTGTTGTAATAATTACTGTAGGAACTGTAATAACGGGAACTCACATCGCTCTGGTGCGAGTAGAAGCCGGAAATGCTTAAGGAGTTGGGGCGTTTGNNTGGGGCGTTTGCCTCCCAACCAGGGCTCGATGAAGGAGAAGCTGTAGGAACTGTAGTAATTACCGTTGGAGCGTCCGGTGATGGAAAATGTTTGACCTTCACCCTGCGGAAGGATACGGTAAGTACCCAAATTCAACAGGTTCCTGAGAGAAAAGTTAGTAAATTTCAAGCTGATGGAGCCCACGATACCGGTGGAGCCATAACCGGCGGAAAATTCAACCTGGTCGTTGGAACGCGGGGTCAGGTTGAGGTCGATGTCAACGGTACCGGCTTCTTCATCGGGGATGGGACGGACAGCCTCACCCATTTTTTCCTGGTCAAAATGCCCCATTTGGGCCAGTTCACGGATAGATCGTTTCAGGTTGGCCATACTGAACAAAGCGCCGGGTTTCATACGGAGTTCCCGACGGATGACGTGTTCGTACACCCTGTCGTTACCGCTGATGGTGATGCGGTTGATGGTGGCGGGTCGCCCCTCACGAATGCGCATTTCCAGGTCAATGGAGTCTCCGTCTACCGCAACTTCCACCGGATCCACCTGGAAAAAGAGGTAGCCGTTGTCCTGGTACAGGTTGGAAACGGCATCATCAGCTTCGGAGGCCCTCAGGCGTTCGTTGAGATGGGTTTGGTTGTACACATCCCCCCTCTTGATCATCAACATGTTGCTCAGTTGCTCGGCGGTGTAGACCGTGTTGCCGACCCAGCGGATGTCGCGGTGGTAGTACTTCTGGCCTTCACTGATACGAAGGTACACATTCACGGTCTTGTCGTTGAAACGGTAGACGGTATCTTTAACGATGGTGGCATCCCTGTACCCATATTCGTTGTATTTATCCAGGAGAGCAACTTTGTCATTGAGGTATTCTTCCTCGACAAACTTTTTGGTACGGAAGAAGTTTTCCAGCTTACCCTTCTGATTGGTTTTTTTCATAGCCCTGTTGAGCTTGGAATCGGACAACGCGTAGTTGCCGTCAAAAATAAGCTGGTTGACTTTGACCTTGTCTTTGCGGTCAATGTTGATATCGACAATCACCTGTCCGGGGCGGCTATTGTCTTCGGTCTGGACCAATTCCACGTCTGCATTCTTGAAACCCTTTTCATCAAAATATCGCTTGATCAGGGTCTTTGCTCTATCGGCCATGTTTGGGGTAATCTGGTTTCCAATCACGAGGCCAATCTTGTTTTCCAACTCTTCGCGGTCTGATTTTTTCAGTCCATTGAAGCGAATCTCGGCTATCCTCGGTCTGGGTTTCAATTGTATTTCCAGCCAGGCTTGACCGGCTTCCAGTTTGGTGGCCAAAATCTTAACATCGGAAAAAAGGCCATGACGCCAAAAGCGTTTCAACGCTTCCGTAATTTCATCGCCGGGTATGGTCACCACCTGACCAACTGTCAAACCAGAAAGCCCGATCAGTACGTAATCTTCGTAATTATCCACGCCGGAAACGGTGATCTCGGCTATCTTATAATCCCTGGGGGTGGCATAGTACACTTCGGGCGTGGCCGCGGCTTCTTGGGGGCTGGCATGGGCCGGTAGGAGGGTGAACAGGAACGACCCGGTCAAGAGGCACAAAAAGACGCTGAGTTTGGTGGACATGTTAAAAATGGGCTGTATCAGGATTGTACTTGTTCGCTTGTTTTGCCAAAGCGGCGTTCTCTGGTTTGGTAAGCATAAATGGCTTCATAGAGGGCTTCTTCCCTGAACTCCGGCCAATGGATCTCCGTAAAATAAAGCTCTGCATAGGCGACTTGCCACATCAGGAAGTTGCTGATACGCAGCTCACCTCCCGTACGGATCAAGAGGTCAGGATCGGGCATAAACGTTGTCTTCAAGCGATTGGCCACCAGGGTCTCATCAATAGAGTCGACAGCCAGTAAACCGGCTTTCACGTCGCTGGCCAGACTTTTGACGGCCTCCGTGATTTCCCAACGGGAGGAGTAGCTCAAGGCCAGGACCAAGGTCAAGCCGGTGCAAGCAGCCGTTTCACGCATACACCAGTTGGCTCTATCCTGCAATTCAATAGGCAATCGTTCGATATCTCCCACGACGCGTAGTCTGATGCCATTTGTTATCATATCCGGTGTTTCCCGCTCAATGGCCTGGAGCATCAGATTCATGAGTCCTATCACCTCCGATTCTGGCCTCAACCAGTTTTCCGTCGAGAATGTATACAGCGTGAGGTAGGACAATCCCATTTTTCGGGCAGCCTCTACAACGTGACGAACCGATACGACACCTTCCATGTGGCCATAGGATCTGTCCTTGCCCATCATTTTCGCCCAGCGCCCATTACCATCCATGATGATGGCCACGTGGCACGGCAATCTGTCTTTGTCTATCAGTTCGAAATATGACATCATCTAAAACATTTCGCTTGAGTGGCAAACAAATCCACGCTCAGGTTGAGGGTGAACAAGCTGTACCAATCCTTGTTTTTTGTTCGGCTACTCTCGACCAACCAGGGATCTTCCAATTGGAATCCGCCGATATTGGAGCTGTAGTCCAACCTGTCGGTGAACGTAGAACGAAATGACCATTCGCAGCCCAGGTTGAAGCGGTCAAACACCTTGACCTTGAGCCCCACCCCAAAGGGCAGGATGGCCGTCGCCTCCACCTTGTCTGAACGGAAGCCTGCCAGGCCTACACCGGCACTGATGTATGGCGTTACCTTGGCCGAACCGGGCACGTAATCAGGCATACCGTACTCAAAGAAGTTCATTTCCAACTGAGCCGTAGCATCCAACAGGTTACGTTCGAAACTGATGGCCGTACCTGCGGGGAAATTGAATTCACTGCCAGCCGTCGTCCCAGCCACTCCCGTAAGCCCCATCGTACCTTTTAAGGCAAACCGTCCGTTCAAATTGTACCGATACAACAGGTTCCAGGAGGATTTCCTGTTGTCAAACAGCCGCTGCTGATTGGCATCTCCCATATAAAACGAAGGGCCAGCCGCCAGCCCTAGTTCCATTTTGTAGGTTTGAGCGTGCAGCGTGAACATGGACAGCCCTATCAGGCAGCCCGTGACCAAGATACGAATTCCAGATTTTTGGCGTTCTTTGTTTCTCATAACAAAGGATGTAACGCAAAAAAAGGGGTTTAAGTATCTGAAATAACCCATTTATCCTTTCATCGTCTCTGGAAAAGCATATGATACTCGCACGCTTTCCATACTTTTCCGGTTAGTTGACCGGCTGTTTCGCCGCCAAAATACCAGAAAAACAGCCTGTCTTTATCATTGACCGTATCTTCCACGTGTTCTACCAACAAGGTGCCATAAGCCAGACCGGCCTCCAGATCAGGGAACACCCACTTCTCAGGAACGGCTATCCATTGTTTGCCGTGATCTTTTGAAAGGTAGGCTGTTGTCACATAGCTTCCTGTTGAGGCAATGCCGCCCAGGCTGATCAGGTTGCCGCCATAGTAAACAAGGTTGTTGCCTTTTAGACCAACAACGGGCAAGCTGGCTTGTTGACGGACAAGAAACCACTGAAGACCATTCTCAGATGACCACACCGAGGTGGATGCGTTGCCGTCGGCTCTGAAACCCGACATGACTGTCATAAACTGAACCTTTGTAACCGTGGCGCCTCGTATGTGTGCTGCCTCCCGTACCGGGAAATCGGCATCAAGTGCCTTACCTTTTTCCCAAACGAGACCATCCGGACTCCTGACACCGAAATAGGCTCCCGTGTCATCTTTGACCAAGCCGATAAGGTATTGGGGGTTGGGATCCGTCACATACTTTCTGTTCAGGGTGCCGTATAGGGTGACAAAGGAAAGTGCGGAGGACTGAGTGGTCCACACCAAACCATCACCGGAGGCATGCAGGCTGCCATCCGTTCCAACCACAAACCAGTTTGTTCCCATGTTGGTCAGTGAAGACAGGTTGACTGGGGTGTTCAAGCCACTTACTGGCAGGGGTGACCAACCAGCAAAATCGGATGTCGACTCATAAACGGCCAGTCCGGAAGCCGTAGCGAAAAAGGCTCTGTACACGCCGTTTTCAAGGGGCATGACCTTGCTTTGGGCCGACAAGGTGGGGTAGGTTTCGGGATACCGGGTGGTCACCATGGAATCCGGGTCAACTTGATGCACATTGACGTGAATCATGTAGCTGCGCGTATACTGACCGTCTTCGGAGGTGTTGGTCAATTTGAGGGGAGAGGAAAAGTCGAGCGTATCCTGATTCTCACCCAACACAGTATCATTGACGCGGATGAGTCCGTTGGTACTGAAAAAATCCAGGGTAGGCACCAGGTAATCAACCTTGCTGCCATAAGGCAGGGAATCAAGGTTGTAGACCAGTCCGTTGATTTGATCGATGTAGAATAGGACGTCCTCAATGCCATCACAGGTATCCTGCTCCTCAAACGAGAACGATTTCAGGTTGGCGGTTGTATAGCCAAGCTCTTCAAAGTCGTCCCAGCAAGACGTGGACAGTCCGGCGAGCGCAACCAGCATCAGCCAACGGAAAGTGGTTTGAATCCTCATTATGTTTTGTGCGTGGGAAAAAAGATGTCTTTATAAGGCACTTCTTCCATTTGAACGGCAAAAATAGTAAGTTTTTTATCGATTAAGGGTATGTCGGCCAAGTTTTATGAAAAATTAGCCATACTGGTAAGCCTTCTGGCCCTAACCCTGAAAAACAAGAGATTGACCTTGTCGATGGCACATTCTCACGGCATACGATAAACAAGGGGTCTCAATGTACGGTAGGTGGTCATGGCCTGATGGGAAGCCGCCTCCTCATACTGGTGTTCGAAGACCAATCGTTTCCGCAGTTCATCGATACATGGAGCGGCTACGCCTTCATAAATGCGCTTGTCTGATTGCTCCACGTGTATTTCATCCCAACAACCGGATGACAGGAAAGCATTGTGCAAGGTACTGCCCCCTTCTACAAGCAGGGTTTGCAGGTTTCGCTCATAAAGGGCTTGCAAGAGTTGCTCGATTACGGGTTGAGAAAAGTCCAATCTGATGTAGCTGACTCCCTCCCTGTCCTGACGTTCAACTTCCGTAAACACCAAGGTCTTAACACTGCCATCAAATAGGTTGAGCGTCAACGGCAGGCTTAGCTGCCTGTCGATGACGGCTCTTATGGGGTGTGGCCCGTACCAGTCCCTGACCGTGAGGTTGGGGTTGTCCAGAAGGGCTGTTTTTCGGCCAACCAGGATGACAGCGTGTTCGGCCCTGGATTTGTGCGTTAACAGGCGTGTGTAGGGAGTAGAAATATGCAATTGTACACGACCATCACCAGCCTCCCTTTGATAATCCAGAAAACCATCGGCCGTCATGGCCCATTTCAAGGTGACATATGGCCGCTTCAAGGCATGAAAGGTGAAAAAATGCCGGTTCAGTTCCCTGCAAGCATCCGCCTCCACACCGACCACCACCTCCACGCCGGCTCCGCGTAACTTTTCGATGCCTCTACCGGAAACCAGGGGGAAAAGGTCGGGTGTACCGATAACGACCCTGGGGATTCCTTTGCTAATAATCAGGTCGACACAGGGTGGGGTCTTACCATAATGTGAGCACGGCTCAAGATTGACGTACAGCGTTGATTGTCCAAGGCATTCCTGATTCTTGACGGCGCCGATGGCCATGGGCTCAGCGTGTGGTAAACCGACCCGCTTGTGCCAGCCTTCGCCGATGATTCGTCCATCCTTGACAACCACTGCACCCACCATGGGATTGGGTTGACTGGTTTCCCTGCCAGATGCGGCCAATTGCAGGCAGCGTCGCATGTAAAGGGCGTCGACTTCCGCTTGGTGGTCTACCTTGCCTATATTATCATCGTGCATTTTTTCTGCGGTTGTTGCCGGGAATCCGGAATTTTTCGTAGTTTTGTAAACTAATTGTTAACTATGAAGCCCTTTATCGAAGCCGCCCACGACCTGCTGAATCCATGGTACACACCCAGGGAAATCAACCGCATTTGCCGATTGCTGCTGGAAAAACGGGCGGGCCTGCAGGCAACTTCGTTTTATGCCGACAAAGATACGAAAATTCCATCGTCTGTTCGATCAACCCTTCAGGAGGACATTCAAAGGCTGGCGGCCCAGGAACCGTTGGAATATGTCCTGGGGGAAGCGCACTTTGATGGATTAGTACTCAAGGTGGACAAGCGGGTGTTGATACCCAGACCGGAAACCGAGGAATTGGTGGACTGGATCAGCAAGGAAGCAGAGGCTACCGGTGTCACACCTACGCGCATCCTGGATGCCTGCACGGGCAGTGGCTGCATTGCCCTTGATATGGCTAATCGGTGGCCATCAGCCACGGTTGAAGCTTGGGATGTTTCCACCGATGCCTTAGACCTGGCCCGTGAAAATGCAGAAAGATTGGGGTTAGCAGTGACCTTCGCACAGCGTGATGTCCTCCTGGCTGCCTACCAGCCGTTTACAGCCACGCCTTTTGACTTGTTGGTGAGCAATCCACCTTATGTACGTGCCTCGGAGGCGACTCAAATGAAACCCAATGTGCTAGAGCATGAGCCTCACCTGGCTTTATTTGTCCCTGACGATACCCCCCTGCTCTTTTACAAGGCACTGGCCGCACTTGGCCTTTCCGTGTTGACTCCGGGCGGCCACCTCTATGTCGAAATCAATGCCGCGCTTGGTCATGACACCCAGCATCTATTTGAGACAGCCGGCTACACCGCTGTTACCCTTAAAACAGACCTGTACGACAAACAGCGTTTCATAAGAGCTCAGGTTCCCACTTCTAAAACCATCACCCCATGACGCCACTTGAAGAAGCCTATGCCTGTGCCTCATCGTATTGTTCCTCTGCTGAACACTGTACAAAAGAAGTGCTGACCAAGTTGGCTCGCTTCGAACTTTCAGATGAACAAAGAGAGGGCTTGCTGGAACGTCTTCGGGCAGAGGGTTTTCTAAACGAGACCCGCTACGCCTGGGCTTTTGTCAACGATGCCTTTCGGTTTAACAAATGGGGGCGCCTAAAAATCAAACAGGGGCTCAGAATGAAAGGGGTATCCGAGCGTGTGATCCTTGATGCGTTGGCCCAGCTGGACGATGAGGTGTATGAGACAACCCTCATGACTTTGCTGCGCCAGAAACAACGCCAATTGCCCGGCAAGGACGGCCGGGATTTGCGTGCCCGTCTTTATCGCTTTGCCCTTGGCAGAGGGTTCGAAAACGGCCTGGTCCTATCCTGTATCAAACGCTTGTTGCCCGGCACCGATGGGAACCTGGAAGATTAACCTTTCCATGGTGAAAGCGTGGGGACAAAACCTGCTTTACCTCGCCTATCCGGACCTGTGTCTTGTTTGTGGCACTGCTTTGACAGCCTCAGAACAGCTGGTTTGTCATGCTTGCCTGTATCAGCTACCAAAAATGACGTGCGACTACCGGGAGGTCAACGAAGTAGCCAGCCTTTTTTACGGCAAGTTACCGTTTGAAAAAGCAGCCTCTGGTCTGCGTTATCTCAAGGAGTCACCCATACAAGACCTCATGGAACAGTTGAAATACAAGGGACAGAAAAAGCTGGGTCCGATGTTGGGGGCCTTTGCTTCCATGCCCTTGCAGCGAAGCGGCTTTTTCAACGACATCGATGTGTTGGTGCCCGTGCCCTTGCACCCAGCCAAGGAACGACGGAGGGGCTACAACCAAAGTGCGTTTATAGCCGAAGGTGTCTCGAAAACATCGGGTTTGCCGGTTTGTTCAACCGCTTTGAAACGCCTGGCCGATACCAAGACCCAAACCAGGAAAAACCTGTACGAACGGTGGCAAAACGTTGACACACTGTTCGACTTGTCGGATACCACCCGCTTGGAATACAAACACGTATTGCTGATAGACGATGTTCTGACCAGCGGATCCACCCTGGAAGCCTGTGGAAAAGCCGTCCTGAAGGCTGAAGGTGCCAAGGTCTCGTTTTTCACCCTTTGCAGGGCATAGTCCATCCTGCCATCCTTGGTTGAAATCTCAAACAAATACGTATATTTACGGCGTATACCGCATTCCGAACCTAATACTATCATCGATGAACACCCTGGTCGCCTCCCCTCGCTACGTCCAGAAAAGGGTCGTATCACCTCGCCCATCATGGTCTGGATACCTGTTATTGATACTCACACTGATTGTACTACCCGGAGTCAGTCTGAAGGCTGCTGAAAAGCCAGCCAAGCAAGGGTTAAATCTGGGGGGCTTGCCCGCCGTTTCGTACAACTCCGATGAGGGTTTCCAATACGGCGTTATCCTCAACTTGTTTGACTATGGTGATGGTCAACAATTTCCGGCATACGATTATTCGGCGTATCTGGAGGCTTCCCGTTTCACCAAGGGCAGTAGCCTGCTACGTTTCTACCTGGATACCGAAAAACTCCTGCCAGGTATTCGGAGTTTTCTAGATATCAGCTATGTACAGGAAGACTTACTACCGTTTTACGGATTCAACGGTTTTCAATCCGTCTATGACACCGACACGCTGGCGGGTAACCGGACCTTTTACGCGATGTCCATGCGTCAGTTCAGACTGATGGCCGACTTCAAGGGTCAGTTTGGCCTGGATAATTTGAACTGGCTGTTGAGTTATGGGTTTTATCACTATTCCCCGGGGAATGTCAACCATGACAAGCTCAACAAGGATCTCCATCCGGGTGATCCGGAATACCTTTATGGCACCAGTTTGTACGACCATTACGTAGACTGGGGTTTGATCGATGGAACAGAGGCAAACGGCGGGGCTGTTCATGCCTTAAAAGCTGGTTTATTGTACGACACGCGCAACGCCCTGGTGAATCCTGACAGGGGCGTTTATTCAGAAGCTTTGCTGGAGCTAGCCCCAGGATGGCTCAATAAAAAGCCGTATGCCCGGTATTCTCTGGTACACCGTCAATACCACGCACTGATCAAGCACCGACTCAACCTGGCCATCAGGGTGGGCGCACAGGGGAAAGTTGGCAAGAATGAGCTGCCTTTCTACAGACGCACTCAGCTCATCTCCCCCTTTGCAACCCGTTCCAACGTTACCGGTCTGGGAGGCGACAACAGTTTGAGGGGTATCCTGAAAAACAGGTTGGTGGGTGACGGCATGGCCTACAGTAACCTTGAATTGCGCTGGCGAGCGTTCAACTTCGACCTGTTCAATCAACATTTCTATATTGGATTCAACGGTTTCGTCGACTTGGGTCTGATCACTGATGCGGTTGATATGAACCTGGATGGCCTCTCCCTCGCTGACAGATCCACTTACTTTGAGGCCACTACGGAACAGCCCCTGCATGCATCAGCAGGTGGAGGGTTGAAACTGGCCATGAACGAGAATTTTGTGGTTTCGGTAGATATGGGCAAGGCATTGGACAAACGTGACGGAGAAGGTTTGGGCGTTTACATCAAAATCAATTACCTTTTCTGATCCTTTTCAGTGCTTTTTTCACGAAAGCAATGCCTGTCTTAACCTTGCAATGATTACTTTTGCACCGTGAATGGTTGTTACCAACCTCACTCAGTTAGACACTTATCATTATGAAGAAATTAGAACGCATCGTTGCCTCAAAATTACTGAAAATCAAAGCCGTGAAACTCCAACCATCCAACCCCTTCACCTGGGCTTCCGGTTGGAAATCGCCTATTTACTGCGACAACCGCAAGACGTTGTCTTACCCACCCTTGCGCAACTTCATCAAATTGGAACTGGCTCGCCTTATTCGTGAGAAATACGACCAGGTAGACGCCATTGCGGGAGTGGCCACCGGAGCCATCGCCCAAGGTGCCATGGTCGCAGAGGAACTGGGCCTACCCTTTGTTTATGTCCGCTCAACGCCCAAGGATCACGGTCTTGAAAACCTCATAGAGGGAGACCTGAAACCAGGCATGAAGGTGGTCGTCATCGAAGATTTGATTTCCACGGGTGGCAGCAGCCTTAAAGCGGTGGAAGCCATCAGAGCCGATGGCAGCGACGTAATTGGCATGTTGGCCATTTTCTCCTATGGTTTTCCGGTTGCCGATGAGGCTTTCCGAAAAGCCAAGGTTGAACTGACCACCCTGAGCAACTATGAAGCGGTGCTTGAATTGGCCCTGGCCACGAATTATATCCACGAATCCGAACTTAAGGCGCTGCAGGAATGGCGCAAATCACCCAGCAACTGGGAACCCAAGGCCATCCTCTAAGCCAGCGTCATGACGGATTTTACCAGCGACACTCAACAAATACCCCATGGTACGGTCACGGTTTTTGAAACCTTGTCTGACTTGAACAACCTTGCCAGGCTGGGAGAGACCCTGCCGGTCAATGGCCTGAAAGACCTTTCATACGACAAAGACAGTTGTCGTTTCAAGGTGGACACGATCGGATCCATAGCCCTTCGTATCATTGAGCGGGAACCACACAAAACCATCAAACTGGTTTCCGAATCTTCACCCATTCCCTTTACGTGTTGGATTCAACTGGTTGAAGCGGGAGATTCGGATACGCGTCTGAGGTTGACGATCAGGGCTGATATACCTCTTATGCTCAAACCTATGGTCTCAAAACCCCTGGAAAAAGGCGTGAATGATTTAGCCACGCTACTCGCCTCCTTGCCCTATTGACAGACAACGACTGACAAACCATCATACCAGCGCCCTGGGCAGCAATCTGCACATGTCGGTGGATTTAACAGCATCAAACTGCGAACTCATGAAAAAGCTTTGGGAAAAAGACACCGTGGTGGATTCCACCATTGAACGGTTCACCATCGGAAAGGATCCTGAAATGGACCTTTTTCTGGCCAGGTACGACGTACTGGGCTCCATGGCCCATATCACCATGCTGGAGCAAATCGACCTGTTGACCAAAGATGAACTTGACCGACTTTTAATCGAATTGAAAGCCATCTATGTAACCATCGAAGCTGGATCTTTCTTCATTGAGCCCGGCGTGGAGGATGTGCATTCTCAAGTGGAGTTGATGTTGACCAGACGCTTGGGAGACATCGGAAAGAAGATCCACAGTGGTCGCTCTCGCAATGACCAGGTCTTGCTGGACATGAAACTCTATACTCGCTCAGCCATCAAGGAAATCCACGATGCGGTTGTGGCCCTGATCGACGGATTGATTGAACAGAGTGAACGCTACAAGGAGGTCCTTATGCCGGGTTATACTCACCTGCAGGTGGCCATGCCTTCGTCATTTGGCCTTTGGTTTGGTGCCTACGCCGAATCACTGGTAGACGACCTGCTACTCTTACAGGCTGCCTACCGCCTGTGCAACCGTAATCCCTTGGGCTCAGCGGCTGGCTATGGCTCATCATTTCCTCTGAAAAGACAACTTACCACCGACTTGCTTGGCTTCGACGGCTTGAATTACAACGTGGTTTATGCCCAAATGGGCAGGGGAAAAATGGAACGCAACGTAGCTTTTGCCTTGTCATCCATCGCCAGCACCCTCTCACGCCTGGCGTTCGATGCCTGCCTGTATACAAGTCAGAACTTCGGATTCATCAAACTACCCGATGCGTTTACCACAGGCTCCAGCATCATGCCACACAAAAAAAATCCAGATGTATTTGAATTAATCAGGGGCAAGTGCAACAAACTGCAGACGTTGCCTTATCAACTCAATAGTGTCATCAATAACTTACCTTCCGGGTATTTCAGAGATTTCCAGCTATTGAAAGAACTGTTCATTCCGGCCTTTGGCGAACTGGTTGATTGTTTGAGTATGACGCATGCTATCATGACGACGGTAGAAGTGAACTCTCATATTTTAGACGACGAGAAATACCAATACCTCTACAGCGTTGAAGTTGTCAACAAGCTAGTCCTGGAAGGGGTGCCATTCCGCGACGCCTACAAACAAGTGGGCCTGGCCATCGAGCATGGATCCTTTTTACCGGATAAACACCTTCATCACACCCATGAAGGTAGCTTGGGCAACCTCTGCAACCAAGCTATTCTGGAGCGAAAAGCCAGTCTTTCTGCCTCCTTCGCATTCGAGGTTGTGGAAGCGGCTGAGGCCAGACTGTTAGGACGATAGCCTCATTTTGAAAGAAAGATCCCTATCCGAATAGCCCGGTTCAAACCACTCCTTGAAACCAGCTATTGGATAGGGATCATTACACTCAACAATACAGGGCAAATGTACTAAGGGGCTTTGGTATAACCGTCAAAATAATCGCTCATTATCACTCATTCTTCACTGTATGAAACGGGGCAAATTGCACAAAATGGCCCATTTTTGAACATCCCCTCCAATAAATAATTGTTCATGAATAAAATAATCATTACTCTTGCGTTTCATTAAGCTTGTCGGGATTGATTCCCGGCGCCCATGAATAAAAAGAACTATGAAGAACATCATGCTGGTTGAAGACCAATATGCATCCGCCAGGGTCATTGCTGACTTCCTGAAGTCGAAAGGATACGCCTTGTTGCACGCTCCCAACCTCAAAGCAGCCGATCATTATCTAGCCACGGAAAAAATCGATCTCATCTTGATGGATATCCTGCTAAGGGATGGTAACGGACTGGATTACGCCCGATTAATCCGTCAAAACAAGCATTTGCAACCACTGATATTCATGACAGTTTGTTCGCGTATCAATGAAATCAAGGCCGGTTTTGAACTGGGCTGTGAGGATTATATCACCAAACCAGTCGATCTGGAAGAAATGCTCCTACGAATCAAGCGGGTACTGGGTGACATGAATGCCGCCATGGGACACTTTCGGAAAATAGGCACGTATAAGTTTAATCCTATTTCACAGTGTTTGTATCACGACCAGGAGGTTCAAAACCTGGGTAACCTCGAAGCTTCCGTGCTCAACGAACTCAGTGTGGTGGGCGGGGCCATTATCAGCAAGGAATCGCTCATGGAAAAGTTTTGGATGGGAGTGTCGTACTACTCTTCCCGAAACCTGGACAGCGTCATTGTCAAACTAAGGAAACGACTTAGGTACGATCCCAACGTACGCATCCTATCGGTCAAGCGACATGGATACAGGCTGGTCGTAGAATAGATTACCCCAGGGGGAAAACCGACAAAGAATAGGGATTATCAAAAGNNCTTTTGATAATCCCTATTCTTTGTGATATTCGTGTGTATCTACCGGTCATAAACGCCCCGGTCGTCTGCACATTTATTCCAATTCGAGGTCTTCGTCCTTGATCTTCAGCTGTCTCTTCTGTACATCGTAAGCAACAGGAGCCGCGATGTAGAGGGTGGAGTAAACACCCACGATGGTACCCACCAACATGGCGAACGCAAAGCCGCGGATGGTTTCACCACCGAAGAGGAAGATGGTCAACAGGGTAATGAAGACAGTCAATGAAGTGCTGAATGTCCTGACCAGGGTCTGGTTGAGGGCTTCGTTCATCAGGCGCTTCTTGTTGCGTTTCGGATAGTAACCCACATTCTCACGGATACGGTCGAAGACGACCACGGTATCATTGACCGAATAACCGATGATAGTCAGAATAGCCGCGATAAAGGTCTGGTCGATTTCAAGAGAGAATGGCAGGATACCATAGAAGATGGAGTAACAACTGATGATGAACAAGACGTCGTGTACCAGTGCAGTAATGGTACCTGCACTGAAGGCTACGTTCTTGAACCGCAACAGGATGTAAAGTCCGATGATGATAACAGAAAGTAAGATGGCCCACATGGCGGCTTTCTTCACATCGTCGGCAACAGTCGGTCCCACTTTCTGTGAGTTGACAATAAAGTCGGCCACAAAGGCTTCCTTGGTGGTACCTTCCGGTAAGAAGCTGGTCAATCCTTCGTACAAGCGTTGTTGTACTTCATCGTCTACTTCCTGGCCGGTTTCATCAATTCTGTAGTTGGTATTGATGCGTACCTGGTTTTCAGAACCGATGGTAATGACGGACACAGAGGCCTCTTCGAAGAAATTCTGCAGGGTTTCATTGATGACATCCGTGCGAACAGGTTGCTCAAAGCGCACCACATAGTTGCGACCACCGGAGAAGTCTACACCTTCGCTCAATCCTCTGACAGCCAGGGACACGATACCAAGGGTCAGCACCACGGCAGACAAGATGTAACCCACTTTGCGCTTGCCGATGAAATCAACCTTAGAATTGACGAGGAGGTTCTTGGTCAATTTGGTGTGGAAGGTCAGGTTCAGCAGTTTATCTTTTGCATGGAAAGCTTCAAAGATCAAACGGGTAACAAAGACACCACAGAATACGGAAGTGATGATACCGATGATCAAGGTCGTCGCAAAACCACGGACAGGACCAGTACCGAATACGTACAGGACAACACCCGTCAACAGGGTCGTGATGTTACCATCCATGATGGCAGAAAGGGCGTTCTTATAACCATCGGCTAATGCCTTTTTCATGCCCTTGCCCGCTCGAAGCTCTTCCTTGATACGTTCATAAATCAACACGTTCGCATCAACGGCCATACCGAGGGTAAGCACGATACCAGCGATACCAGGCAAGGTCAGAACGGCTTGGAAAGAGGCCAGGATACCCATCATGAAGAACACGTTGATCAACAAACTGGCATCGACGATCAAACCCGGTATCAAACCATAGTTGACCTGCATGTAGAGCAGAATCAGGATGAAGGCGGCGAGGAACGAAATAAAACCAGCGGTGATGGCTTCTTTACCCAAAGAGGGGCCGACCACGTCTTCCTGAACAATATGAGCCGGTGCTGGCATTTTTCCGGATTTCAGCACGTTGGCCAAGTCTTTGGCTTCAGCAGCCGTGAAATTACCCGTGATTTCAGAACTACCACCGGTGATTTCGCTGGATACGCGAGGGTATGAATAAACGTAGCCATCCAGGACAACAGCGATGCATTTGCCGATGTTGGCTTTGGTGAGGCGAGCCCACACTTTTGCCCCTTCCGAATTCATAGTCATGTCGACCTTACCGAAACCGGTGGTCTGCTGGAAATCGTCGTAAGCGTCTGTGATGACCTCACCACCGAGGGCGGCGCGGCCATCGCGGTTGCTCACCTTGATGGCGATCAATTCATATAACGGGGTTTTCTTGTCTATTGGGTTGACAGACCAGACAAACTTGAGGTCCCTGGGCAGCAGTTCCTTGACCTTTGGATTGTTCAGGTAAGCGTTTACTTCTACGGTGTCGCGACCGAGGGCATATCCCACCATGGGACCTGCGCCGATACCGCGTTCGGATTGATTAACCTGCAGGATGGCAAACAAGGGGTATTCACGCTTCCATTCCTCCAGCGACTGAGCATCAGCCGTCGTGTCTGNNAGCCTTGGCAGTATCGGTCACGGTTGCTTGAGCCGAGAGTTCGGGTGTAGCGGCGGTCTCCGTGGTTGTGGCTTTGGATTCCAAGGCCTTCATGTCGCGAATCATGTTATTGGCGGCAATCAGGGATTGGTAAATTTCGCTCAATTCGTAGGTTTCCCAGAATTCCAGATTGGCCGATCCCTGCAGCAATTTACGGACACGGTCGGGCTCTTTGATACCGGGCAGTTCTACCAGGATACGACCGGAACCTTCCAACCGTTGAATATTGGGTTGAACCACGCCAAAGCGGTCAATACGGGTTCTCAGTACGTTGAATGAATTGGCAATGGCCGATTCTACCTCTTCTTTGATTACCTTGATGACTTCTTCGTCGGTTTTTTGGGGGTCTATACGGCCCTTCATCTCAAACGTGCTGAAAATGGCTGACAGGCGGGCACCGGGTGCCACCTTGCGGTACTCTTCCACAAACAAGTCAACATAATTCTTCTGACTTTCCGTCATGCGTTTGTCAGCCTGAGCCAAAGCCTGGTTGAAGTTCTTGTCGGGGTTGTTGTTGGACAGAGCCACCAACACGTCTTTCACGGACAACTCCAACGTTACGTTCATGCCGCCCTTGAGGTCTAACCCCAGGTTGATTACCTTGTCACGGCAATCGGCATACGTCATTCCCAGATACACTTTTTCAGTTTCCAGTGAATCCAAGATATAGGCTAATCTGGCCTCATCACCGTTCGCGGCGATACGGGCCTTTTTCTCCACGTTGTTGTTAACCAGCGTGAAAGAAAGGTAGTAGGCGCAAACGAGGGCAAGCAGAATGGCAAAAACCCTTACAAATCCTTTGTTTTGCATGTTGAACTACGATTTACAGTATAGTTAGGTATGGTGTTTTTTTTAGAACCGCAAAGATATACGATTATTTTTATTGTAAGGTACTCACTTACAAAAAATTTCAGAGTCCCCTGCGACGAATGAAGGCGGCAGGATCGGGTTCGGCGCCTCTGAATCGTTTATACAGAACCATTGGATCCTCCGTATCACCCTTCTCAAGGATGTTGGTTTTGAAAGCAGTGGCTGTTGCCTGATCAAAGATGCCGTTTTGCTCGAAGGCATCAAAAGCATCTGCATCCAACACTTCAGCCCACAGGTAGGCATAATACCCGGAGGAATAACCTCCACTGAAAATATGGTTGAAGAAGGTACTCCTGTACCTGGGTACGATTTCCTCAATCAGACCGATGGCGTCCATGCTGGCCTGTTCAAACGNNCCTGACATCAGCCTCATTGGGCTTGGTTAGCGTGTGCCAATCCATATCAAGCAGGGCGGCCGCAATCAACTCGGTGGTCATAAAACCTTGATTGAATGTGGCCGATTGCCTGATCTTTTCAATCAACGCATCGGGGATTACTTCACCGGTTTGGTAATGTCTGGCGTACATTTTAAGCACGTCGGGGTGCATGGCCCAGTTTTCCATGATTTGTGACGGCAGTTCCACAAAATCGCGGCTGACGTTCGTACCGCTTGACGAGAGGTAGTTGCAGCGGCTGAGCAACCCATGCAACGCGTGTCCGAATTCATGGAACAACGTCTCCACTTCATCCAGGTTGAGGAGTGAGGGTGCATCGGCGGTTGGTTTGGTGAAGTTACCCACATTATAGACGATGGGGCGTACGTCCTGTCCATTCAACACGTATTGTTCGGCAAAATTACCCATCCAGGCTCCTGCCCGTTTGCCTGCTCGTGGGAAATAATCGGTCATAAAGATACCCACATGAGCTCCGTCAACATCCAGCACTTGGAAGACTTCCACATCAGGATGGTAGACAGGCATGCTGTCTAGTGGCACAAAAGTCAATCCATACAGTTTGTTGACAACATCGAAAACGCCCTGACGTACATTTTCCAGCTTGAAATAGGGTTTGAGATCGGCTTCATCCAAGTCAAAACGGGCCTTGCGTACCTTTTCGGCGTAGAACCACCAATCCCAGGCCTGCAGTCTGAANNTGTCCCAAATATTGTTCAGGAAAGCCATGACGGCTTCAGGAGTCTTGGCCATGTTTTCATCGAGCACATAGGCGGCATGGTTGGGGTAACCCAGCAAATTGGCCCGTTCAAGTCTGAGATTGACCAATTGATTGATGACGGTCTTATTGTCCTGTTCGTTATCGTTGTCAGCCCGGTTGATGTATGCCTTGAACATGGTTTCACGCAGGTCCCGGCGTTCGGCGTATTGCAGGAAAGGTATCAGGCTGGGCTTATGCAGGGTGAACACCCATTTTCCTTCCAGTCCCTGTTCTTTGGCTGTTTCAGCGGCGGCGTCGATGCTACCCTGGGGTAGACCGGCCAGATCTTCCTCCTTGTCCAGCACCAACGTAAAGGCGTTGGTTTCCTTGAGCACGTTGTCTGAAAACTTGAGGGTAAGCAAGGACATGGCTTTGTTGATCTCACGCAAACGCGCTTGACCGGCAGCGTCCAACGAAGCTCCGGACCGGACAAACTGCCGATAGATGTCGCTCAACAAGCGATCTTGTTCAATGGTCAGACCAAGGTCAGCCTTGGTCTCGTAAAGTGTTTTTACTCTTTTGAACAAGTTGGCATTCAGATAAATATTATCATTATGCTCTGACAGCACTGGTGAAATTTCCTCGGCAATCTGATTCATTTCCTCGTTGGTTTCATTTTCCGTCAAGGTGAAAAACACCAGGTTGACCTTGCGAAGCAGGTTGCCGGACTTGTCCATAGCATCGATGGTGTTGGCAAAGGTGGGGGTTTCCGCACTGTTGGCAATGGCCTCGATTTCCTGCTTTTGTTGTTTGATGCCCTCCTTGAAGGCAGGCAGGTAATGGCTGGTCTTGATCTGTTCGAAAGGCGGGATGTCATACGGTGTTCCGTAATCGCTGAAGAACGGGTTGTTCTTGGTACTGCTGCACGCTATCATCATGGAAGCAATCAGTAAAAGGGTTCCTACTTGTTTCATTATTCAGTGGAGTTAGATGGATTGTGTTTTTCCGGTTCTTTGGCCAATTCGTGCAAAAATAGCTAAAATATTGTACCTTTGGGTTGCCATCAACCCATTAATTTACACATATGGTGTATCAACCTGACGCCGACCGTTACACCACCATGTCCTACAGCCCTTGTGGACACAGCGGTATTGTTCTTCCAAGAATTTCGTTAGGTCTATGGCATAACTTCGGAGCTGACGACAATGCAGAAACAGCTGAGGCTATCCTGCTGAAGGCCTTTGACAAGGGTGTGACGTGCTTTGATCTCGCCAATAATTACGGACCACCTCCGGGCAGCGCTGAAACCACGCTTGGACGTGTGCTTCAAAATCAACTGGGCGCCTGGCGGGATGAAATCATCATCACCACCAAGGCTGGTCACCGCATGTGGGAAGGGCCTTACGGAGATGGGAGCTCGCGTAAAAACCTGATAGCCAGTCTGGATCAGAGCCTCAAGCGTTTGCGACTTGACTACGTGGACATTTTTTACTCACACCGCTATGATGGTGTGACACCGTTGGAAGAGACATTGCAAACCTTGGTCGATGTGGTTAAGGCCGGCAAAGCCTTGTATGTGGGCCTGTCAAAGTATCCTCCCGAACTGGCTGAGAAAGCCTATGCGTACCTGGCTGAGCGGAATACTCCCTGCTTACTCCATCAAGACAGGTATAACTTGCTCTCACGAGGGGTGGAAAAAGGCGTGTTGGAAGCCGCCCATCGAAACGGAGTTGGTTTCACCGCGTTCAGCCCACTGGCTCAGGGGTTGCTGACCAACCGTTACCTGGAAGGTGTTCCGGCTGACTCAAGGGCAGCCCGCAACCAGTTTCTAAAGGTGGAGCAGCTGACTCCCGCCTTACTCTCGGCACTTCGTCAACTGAACGACATCGCTCGTCAACGGGGGGAATCGTTGGCTCAAATGGCCCTTAGTTGGGTCTTACACGACAAACGGGTGACGTCTGTCATCATAGGTGCCAGCTCCGTTAATCAACTGCTCGATAACCTGGGGGCGTTGAACGCCGCCCCGTTTGATCAATCCACCCTTGAACAACTTGATGCCATTGTCGATACGACGACCAAAAATGCTTAATCCTAGCCCCATGGCAACGCCTCAACAACAGCAATCATCCATCTTACGCCACCGTTCCAAGCAGTTCGGGCTTATCATGCTCACCCTTTTGCTGACTGTAGCCTGTGAAACGGAAAAAGACCGCATTCCCAACATGCCTGTTTTCCTGAAACGAAACGTCAATCAGATCGATTTACTGTCTCCGGGAAAGTACTATTACATCGCCACACCAACGCTAAGTAGCGACCGATTGGGTTTTGGCGGCCTTGTTTTAGCCTATTGTTACGATGAATTGGAGCCTTACTGTGCCTTTGACTTGGCTTGTCCGTACTGTGCGACGGCTACGATACAGGTGAGTGAGCCTGATAGCATGTTGGTGTGTACCTGCCCCAACTGTAATGAGCGATATGACCTGTTCTACGGCATGGGGATACCCTTGGAAGGCATTTCCAAATGGCCTCTGAAGAAGTATTCAGCCTATATCGACCCAGGCAACAGCTTGTACATCGTCGTTTCTCCTTGATCACTGGTAGTGTATGGAAGCGAACGTTCGTCGCACGCTTTTCTTGTACGTCAGGGCCGGATAACCGACGGCTAGAAAAATGCCTTCTTGACTTTTACAGACAATACCGTATTTTTCCCTGAATTTCTTTGCTTTGGCACCATACTGAATCATTGGGTGGATGCCTCCCAGCATACAGCTGCCCAATCCCAGCGACTCGGCGGCCAACATGGCATAAGTAGCCGCCACCAGCGAATCGGCCGGATCCGAGTAGGGGGATCCATAAAAATAAAACAGCAGAGGGGCATCATACGTGATATGGTTGTGGCCTTTATTCGTTTCATCCACGTAATAGTAGAACAAGGGGTTGACAAAGCCTTTGAACAATTCATCCGTCGCTTTACCCCAAAAAGGCCGCATCAGGGCCAAAAATAGCTTGGATGTTATAAAACGCATACTTTTCAACAGCGCCGCATAATCCCGGGCAAAAGCCCTGCTTTTTTCCCGACTGTCGAACACCACGACATTGACATCAGAAGGGGGTAAGCCCATAGGGGCTGTTTGGGCTGCGTCCAATAGTTGCTGGACTAAGGCCGCCTCAACCGGCCTGTCTTCGAATTCACGGATACTTCGCCTGCGTTGAAGCAGCGCCAACAGTTGCTGATGACTAGCGGCCATCTCCCGTGGCGGGCTATCGTATAAGTCGGCTGGTGATAGTTCCCTGCCATGAATGGTGATGGCTCCCGTGGGGCATATTGCCATGCAATGACCACAAGCGACACAGCCCATGAGGGATATACCACTCAATGCCACGCTGGATTCATTCAAGACCAGGCAAAACGATTTACACACGGACACACAGCGTCCACAAGCGGTGCAGCGTTCGGCATCAATCCTGATGTCGGCCTCCACCTTGGTACGTGAGGTGGGGATAGCCATGGTTTCAGGGCATGTTTTTCTTCTCGACTGTCCAACCGGGGGATTGAGCCAGCCCACAAGGTTGTCCCTTGAACAACAAGGCGGCTGTTTTATCTTTCTTCAGTTGCCATAAGTACCAGGCTGTTGCCACCCTGGCAAATTCGCCGCCGTAAGGTTGCCTGTACGTTCCTCCATGACCCACGTCCATATTGCCGACAAAAACAGGCACATGGTTGATGCGTTCCACATCGTCCATGCCGTTTTTATAGGCGATATCAGAGGGACCACCCAGCAAGTAAAGCGTAGGCGTGTGCAATTTCTTGAGGTGGTCCTTGTTCAGGCCAGGCATACCGGGCATGCCTTGACCGGCATTGCCGAGGATACCGCTGTTACAAACAATAATGGTCTTGATTCTGGGGTCAGGGGCCACTTCAAGGGTCTGCAAACCGCCGCAAGACATGCCACTGACGGCTATCTGCTTAACATCAATTTTTTTATAATAGGGACTGTTTTTATCCTTGTTTTGGGCGATGGCCCAATCGATGGCATCCAGCAATTGAGAAGACGTGGATTTACCACCACCCCTTTCTCCTTCTTTGGGCATGGGGCCAATGGCAATGACTAAAAAACCATGTGAGGCGACTTCATTGAGGAAGTTGACGTGTTCCCAGGGAGAATTAGCACAGGCTCCATTGCCCCAGGCAATAATGGGCAATTTGTTCTTTTTTCCAAAAGCGGTCAGGTCGGCAGGTCTGAACACGGTGTGAGTGGCCAATGTTTGCTCTGTCATCATAACGGCTTTGTAGGGCCCGGTACCTCCCTCTTCAAGGATGCGTGAAACTGGCTCCAGAGCCGTCAGGTTAATGGGCATAAAAAAACTGCCTGTCAAAAGAACAAGCAACAGGGTAACTCCTTTTCTAGTCATGATTCAAGGTGGTTTGATGAGTGAGCAGTAGGGAAATATCGGATGATGTCATTTTTCACTTCCAGTTGATAGTGAGGTCTTTTGCTTAGGACAAATGCGGTCTAAGCCTCAATGGTCGGATAATCACCTTGACCGACAAAGCACCTGGCGTCGTCAATCAGTAAAACGTGGTCCAGGGGTTTTCCACTGAAAATCGCATCCAACTCCTCGAAAATTGGACAATCCTTTTCTCCTCGAGCGGTGATACCATCAGAATAGTGACCATCAAGCCAGAAGATTGCCGGTTTATCGAGTTGATCCATAATAAGGGGTAATGTTTTGCCGCTGTCACCCAGAACGATGGTCACCTGCTTGTCACGACGGAATCGTTTGGTGGCCCTTGCATGTAGTTCTTCACTCAATTCGATGGAGTAAACACGTTTGAAGCGGCGCTTCTGTGCTTCCACCATTTCTCCCAGATAGGTCCCGGTTTCAACCAACACCTCATACCCAAAGCTTTCGTAGAATTCCTTGATGGCCGTTTGCTTGACTATGTGAGGAGGAGGCAGGGGCGATCCTTGTTGTTGCCATTTCCTGAGTTGAGTGTTGCCCTCCCATACTTTCAGCGCATGAAACAAGAAGGGAGGGATCATTGAGCGATACGTGTCTTTCATAAAGGCTTTATTTATTACGATTCCAAAAGTACGGGTTTTTTTTACAATCCTAAAAAAAAGCTATCTTTGCGCCGCAATGCAGTATGCTGCTGCCAGGCTGCCCGAATGGTGAAATGGTAGACACGAAGGACTTAAAATCCTTTGGCCATAACGGCTGTGCCGGTTCGAGTCCGGCTTCGGGTACATGAAAGAGGTTGTCCATCGGGCAGCCTCTTTCTTTTTCAGAAACAAAACCTTCCCTATTTTTTTGGTATTTTTGCAGTTACTAAACCGTGTATCATGAAACGTTTGCCCAGCTATCTGTTTCTTGTCGGCCTGTCGGCCACCCTCAACCTTGTCAGTCAAGCTCAAAACCAGCCAGTCGGTCACTCATCCACCATTCTCGGACAAGACGTTCAGACAGGTGCATCTGACACCGTAGGTTCCATCAAGGTGGACACGACAATCAACGTCAACATTCAGGGCACATTGATTGATCCACAAATACTTGACAGTCTGAGGGCCACCATCGATACAGCCATGGTCCCAACTGAAGCCACTGTGGTGCCGGTAAACGGAGAGTCGGATGACCACACCGATACAGATCCGGTGATCATACGCAAAACAAGCCTCTTGAAGAATCCCCTTATCAGGAACGATGCCTTTACGCTCACCGGCCAGGTTATCGACGGAACGACGGGAGAGACGGCCCCATATGCCTCTGTACGCGTGGATAAACTCGGATTGGGAACCGTGAGCAATATCGATGGCAATTGGACCTTACGCCTGCCGGCTGCTGCCGCCAACGAACAGTTAACGGTCAAATACCTGGGGTATGGCACTCAAACACTATCCATTTCCCGTCTACCCGACAAATCGTTGGTTTGCCTTGAGCCGTCTGCCTTTGAATTGAGACAGGTGGTGGTCAATCCGGACAAGAAATTTGAAGTGCTGAGGGCGGCCTGGAATGCCATATCGACCAACTACCCGTCTGCTCCCACCCTTACTGAAGGGTTTTACCGCGAAACGCAACGGGTCACCGACAGCCTTTTTCTCTACTTCAACGAGGCTATCCTCCATGTGTACAAAAACACCTACAAGAACAATCAGAATTTTGGCCAGATTGAAGTGGTCAAATCGCGCAAGAACGTTTTCCCCGGCATTGACAGCATCAATGATGTCCGTTTTTACGGTGGCCCTCATTTTCCGAACGACCTCGACGTGGTTTTCAGTCGCTGGGACTTCATCAACCCGTCAGCGTTCAGAAATTGGAACTATGAACTGGAAGGTGCCTACCGCACCGGCGATCAGTATATTTACACCATCTCCTTCAAGCACAAAACCAAACCCTTTTCCAATTTTCAGGGTCAACTTTTCATCGATGGTGACAGTTATGCCTACCTGGGATTTGAAATCAAACGATTCGGACTTGGGTCCATCTCAATGGAAGACATCCCAACTGATGTGAGTTATATCAGCGGCACGACCACCATTAAGATTGGCTATGCTGAAAAAGAGGGATTGCATTATCTGAGCCACATCAACTACAAGACCAACGGCATCAACACGGCCAGCAAAGTCAGGGTGTTTAAAGACATCGAATACATAACGACGGCCATCAAGACCGAAGGAGCCACACCGATTCCTTACGACAGGCAGTTTGACTACACGGATATTTTGTCCATCAAAGCCGACAACTATGATCAGAGTTATTGGAAAGACTACACCATCTTGCAGGAAAGTCAGGTACAATCCAACCAAACCCAACTACTCTATGGGAACGAACAAGCCATCGAACAATTGACCAAGGTCTACAACACGGAACTATCCGATCAGGAAAAAATCCTCTTGTTCCTTAAACGTTTTACGTTTGAAGGCGGCTTCTCCTATCACCCCCTGCGCTTTGAGGGTGGACGGTATGTTCTCGGCTATGGGACGGACACTTTCGATCCACTCAATCCACCTACGGNNAAATCCACGAATTTTGGATTGTCTACCACCGATGGTATTCGGTTTGAATTGAACAAGCACTGGTCCCTGGTGGGTATGATATCCACCGCCCTGTACGGGGTAGATCAATTGCAGACCAGCCTGGGTGTCAATTACCGCCTGTCTGTCCTGCCCAGTGGCCGATGGGTATTCCTGGATCTGGGCTTGGCTCCTTCCTTCAGCACCAGCAAACAACGTATGGGCAGCATGGACGTACCAGGAGGGCTTATAACCGTTGACTCCAGGGAGTTGCGTTCGACCAAGCTG
>DOBD01000303.1 GCA_003506275.1 Bacteroidales bacterium
AGCCTTCGACCTGATTCAAGCCACAGAGAAACAGCGCAAACCCTGAGCTAGCGCCTGTTTCGTATGTCATATTCACACCGTAACAATCTCTTTTTAAAACTTCTGTATAAATCAAAAAGTATGAAAAAGTTGACATTATCTGTCTGTTTGATTGCCACGACCTTGGGAGGATTGGTGGCAACGGGGTTGCCCGTATCAGCGGCAACGAGTGTGAAAAAACAAGCCAAGCCGGTGTTGGAAGCATTGAACACTTCACAGGAAACCGAGTTGGCTGGTTTGGAAAAGAATGCAGTGAAGGAGCCGTTGGCTGGCAAACGCCTCCATCAAAAGCCGACCCTGATGAAAGTGCCCACCATGTTGCGGGCTGAACAAACGTTGGAAACCTTCCTGGATAGTGTGGTTACGTCAAAAGAGGGAATCTCTACCAGTAAGACGGTGTATGACTATGATCAATTCGGACATCGTACATTGACCGCCACCCTGGTAGCCAACACGGTAAAAGCGACTTGGGATACGACTTCCATGACAGTGAATCAGTACAACGAAGCCGGATATATAACCTTGAATGTCAGCTACGGATGGGACAATATGTTGGAAAAACCCCTGCCGATAGATCAAACCGTATCACAGTATGGAGTGGATGGCAACAACAACCTGACCATGACACGCATATACAATACTTGGAATGCAGATAGTGCCAAGTGGTTGGAAAGCGAAAAACAGGAAGTCGTCTTTATGGGACAACAAAACCAGGTGTATCAACAGATGATTGAATACAGGTATGTGGCCGAATTGGGTTGGGAACCCTACCATAAACTTGAACAATATGAAAACGTGGAGGGGTATTCGTTTGTGACTGCCAATTACGAATGGGTGGATAGTTTGCAAAAATGGGTTGGCACGCATAAGATGGCTTACTTGTATGATGAAGCCGAAGTATACGTACATACCCAGAGCTATTTTGAATGGAGTATTGAGCTGGATAGGTGGTACAGGCGAACAGATGACACCTTGCTGTCTGATGGCAGGATAGAAAGCTCTTCACGCTACCAATACGATGTGGCCAATCAAACGTGGAATCCCATCGATCGTAACGTGTATGATTATGATGGCGACCAGTGGTTTGATCAATTGACCATCTCGCAACATTGGGATCCAGGCACCTCGGAATGGGTCAACGATAGTAAGACGGGAGGCGAATACAATGATGTAATGGGTGAAACAAGTCGATACGTTCGTTATGACTGGGATCAAGCCACTGGAGAATGGAAAGGAATTACCTATTGGAGCAAGGAGTGGGATGATGCCGGCAACTTGCAGGCTGAAACCCGGTATGAATACACAGCGGAAAAAGAATGGGCATACATCTACAATTTATGGGCCGAATACGATAACCTGACCGAAGGGGAGTGGCTAATCACAACCTGGATGGAGTCGGAATACAACGTGAATGGGTACCGTACCAGTTATACGCAGATGTATCGAGATAATAGTCTCTCTCCTTGGTATGACAATTATACGTATAAGCAAACCTTCCAATTCAACGAAGAAGGGCTTCGGTTGAACACACGCACCTACGTTTGGGATGATAGTAATAAGGTATGGACTAATTACTGGAAACGCGATTTCACCATCAACGAAGCCGGGGACTACGCCTACTATATTTACTATGAGTGGAACGTGACCGATTGGGTGGAAAAATCCCGGACGACGTATTTCTATTCCCAGAAACTGGTGGGCGTGCAGGCTATCCAGGTCAAGGTAGACGTGTATCCCAACCCCGTAGCTGACCGCCTGGTTATCAAAGGGGCTGCCAAGGGTGAGGTAATCAAGGTGTGTGATTTGAATGGACGTGTGGTGCGCGTTCTCAAGGCAGACGCCGATGAAGCTAGTGTAAGCATGGCCAATGTCCCGTCCGGAATCTACCTCGTTCAGGTAGGCAAACAGGTCGTTAAGATCGTTAAGTAATCGACGATGGACGGATACTACGAGACGCTGCAGGTTGAACTGATCAAGTTGGCCAACAAGCATTTTCGCACGTATCGTCAGGCCGCCTACAAGGATGTGAAGGCGTACCTCCAGCTGTCAAAAGGGCGGCTGGAGGATTACGCCCGCCTGGTGGAAACGGGGCAGTTGACGGAAACCGACAGGGCCTTTTTGGCAGCCGGGCTTGAGGAAAGTGCCATGCTGTACGCGCTCAAGGAGACCGGTCGATCGTCAGCAGCGTTGAAGCGCTTCATTTCAGCCATGGTGGAACTGAGTTTGCAACTGCTGTTGGCCTATCTGTTGAAACAGGGATGGCGAAAATGATAGTTTGCGTATTTGTTGAGGTGTTTGTGTTTTAAGGGTTGCAGGATTGATTCGATTGTCTTACTTTTATTGAATAGACGGCGTCTTAACCGTTATTGATTACATTTTCCGTTATTGATTACATTTTCCGACATTGATTTATTGAAGCCCAGTATGAAAGTGCATTTCAAGTCCTTATTCCCTTCTGTCAAACCGGATGAAATCAGGCACGTATACAGTCCTTACCGCGTGTGCCCTGTTGGTGCGCACATTGATCATCAACACGGGCATGTCACGGGATTTGCGCTGGATCACGGGGTGGACTTCATGTATGTGCCTACTCAAACGGGGATCATCAACTTGTTTAGTCGCAACTTTGAAGGACAGGTATTGTTTTCCCTTGATTCTGTGCCTCACCGGTACGATCATTGGGGACGGTATGTTCAGGCGGCCATATATGCGTTAAAAAAGCGGGATTATGTGTTGACAGTGGGAGTGCAGGGCTTGATCAGTGGCTCGTTNNGGGGTGCAAGGCTTGATCAGTGGCTCGTTGCCCGTTGGTGGTTTGTCATCGTCAGCAGCGGTGTTGCTGTGTTACATCATGGCACTGGCAGATGTTAACGGACTGGTTTTAGACAAGATGGCGTTGATCGATTTGGCGTATGAGGCTGAGCATGAATATATTGGTTTGAATTTGGGTAAATTGGACCAGAGTTGCGAGGTGTTATGCCGCAAGGATCATTTTTTATACCTGGACACCAGGGATGAATCCTATGGTTTGCTGCCGGCTCCGCAAAATATGCCACCGTTTGATATCCTGATTTTTTTCAGTGGGTTGACGCGCACACTGGTGAATACGAACTACAACGCCCGCACCGATGAATGCAAGGTGGCGGCGTATACGTTGATGGCTTTTGAGGGCTTGCCGTACGGTACTGTGGAAGAAACGCGGTTACGGCAGTTAGATCCTGAGGTGTTTAGCCGTTGGCGTCATATGTTGCCGCCGGTGTTGGATCGACGGGCTTCGCACTATATGTCGGAATTCGCTCGGGTGGAGGAAGCCATGGCGGCTTGGAAAGCAGGTGACTTGACGTGGTTGGGACAGGTAATGTTTGCATCCGGTTTGAGTTCCATCGAACAATGGGAGGCTGGCTGCCCGGAAATGATTGAGCTGTATGAGATTATGCGTTCGACGGAAGGCATATACGGAGGCCGTTTCAGCGGAGCCGGCTTCAAGGGTTGCTGTGTGGCGTTGGCTGATCCCACCAAAAGGGATGCCATCATTGCTTCGGTGACCAATCGCTATGTCACCCACTTTCCATCCTTGAAGGGGGCTTTTTCGGCTCACGTTTGCCAAACAGCAGACGGAGCCGGCAGACGACACTGAGAAACCACTCAACCATAAGATAATGAAATCACTCATCCTGGCTGCGGGCTACGCCACTCGTTTGTACCCGTTAACGAAAGACTTTCCCAAGCCCTTGCTGGACATTGGGGGCAAGACCATAATAGACCGTTTGTTGGCTGATATTGACTCCATTGAGGCCATTGACGAACATCTTGTTGTGACCAATGATACGTTTTACACCTATTTTAAAGCGTGGCAGCTTAGAACGCATTATCAGAAACCCGTCACCATCATCAACGATGGAGCGATCTGCAACGAAAACCGTAAAGGAGCCGTGAGTGACATCTTGTATGTCATAGAAAAGATGTCGCTCAAGGATGATTTGCTGGTGCTTGCCGGTGACAATGTGGTCGATTTTTCTTTCAAGGAGTTCATCCAGTATGCGCTTGACAAGGGTACGAGTTGTGTCACGTGCCACCACGAACCATCCATGGAGGCCTTGCGGAAAACAGGGGTGCTCGTGGCCGATGATGCCTTCAAAGTGGTTGCCATGTTTGAGAAACCGCAAATGCCACCCAGTCAGTGGGCTGTTCCGCCTTTTTATTTCTACAAGGGTAGCGACTTGGCTATGATATACAAAGCGGTGGCGGCCNNNGGCTTCCTATGAGGCTGTCAACGCGCTATTTTCACAAAAAACCAATCAAGCATGAGGTTTTCTGAGTATGAAAGGGGACGGTGCATCCTCGTAACGGGTGCGGCTGGGTTTATTGGTTTCCATTTGATCAATCGTTTGATAAAGGACGATTGGTTTGTCATTGGCACCGATAACATCAACGATTACTATGATCAACGGCTCAAGTATGCGCGGTTGGCCGAATTGGGTATTCCCAAGGTTGATATCGAGTATAACAAGCTCATCCCCAGTCGTTATTATGAGAAACTATCGTTCTTTCAATTGAATCTGGAAGACACCGAGGTAATGAATGCCTTGTTTGACGCGTTTGACATCAAGGTGGTGTGCCACCTGGGCGCTCAGGCTGGGGTGCGCTATTCGTTGGAAAATCCGTTGGCTTATGTCAACAGCAATGTGGTGGGATTCACCAATATCCTGGAAAATTGCCGTCGCATGGAGGTGGAACACCTGGTCTATGCCAGTTCCAGCAGTGTGTACGGCAGTAACAGCAAGCAACCGTTTTCAACGGCCGACAGGGTGGATCATCCTGTGAGTTTCTATGCGGCCACGAAAAAAGCCAATGAATTGATGGCTCATGTGTACAGCCATCTCTATCAACTGCCGACGACCGGTTTGCGGTTTTTCACGGTGTACGGTCCATGGGGAAGACCCGATATGTCGCCCATGTTGTTTGCCGATGCCATTATGAACGACAAGCCGCTCAAGGTGTTCAATAATGGTCAGATGGCCAGGGATTTCACCTATGTGGACGATATCATCGATGGTATAGAGACCATCCTCAAATCGGGGCCGTTGGTCTCGTCCTTGCCGGATTCGTTGACCGTTGAGGAGTGTAAAACAGGACCATCGAACAGCCTCGCCGCCGTGTACAACATTGGGCGTGGTGAACCGGTCAATTTGTTGGATTACATCGTCACGTTGGAAAAGGCGTTGGGGAAAACGGCTCAGAAGACGCTGATGCCCATGCAGCCTGGTGATGTGGTGAGTACGTATTGCGACGTGACAGACTTGGCCAGGGATTATGGGTACAAACCATCTACTGCTTTATCGGCGGGTCTAAAGGCCTTTGCGTCCTGGTACAAGGAATGGTACACGGGTTCCAAGCCGCTGATTGCCAAGGAGAAGGTGGTGGTTGGCAGGTTTCCGTTTCCCAGTGTCATGAATTGGCACTATGTGTGGAGTTGTCGGCTGGACAGGCATTTCGGCTTGAGCGACAAACCGGACGAGTTGCTCAAGTGCTTGATTGCTACGGATGGGTTTGATGAGGGGCTGAGTGCCATTGATCTGGCTGCCTGGAAAGCGTATGTCAAGGGGTTTGCCCTCAAATTCGGCTTGAAGAAAACGGACCGTCTGTTTGAGGTGGGCTGTGGTGGGGGTGCCTTTTTGTATCCGCTCTATAAACTGGGCTATTCGGTGGCCGGTCTCGATTATGCGTCGAATATGGTGCAAATGGCTTCGCTGGTGATGCCTGAGGGTTCGTTTGTGTGTTGCGAGGCATCGGCACTCGATGCAACTGATAGGGTGGAGGTCGTACTGGCCAACAGTGTCTTTCAGTACTTCGGTTCGCTTGCTGAGGCGGAGTCGGTATTGATCAACATGTTGAACATGGCGACCAGGATGGTTGGGGTGTTGAATATTCCTGCCACTGC
>DOBD01000317.1 GCA_003506275.1 Bacteroidales bacterium
TGAGGGGATTAGCCTTGAGGGGATCAGCCTTGTCGGCAAAATACGCATTCGAAGCCAGTGCAAACTCCCCTTTGGCCACCTCGAAGCCAGCCGGTAAAAAGGCGTCGGCTTTTTTGGTGTTGGCAAACACCTGCAGGAAATACTCAACCCCGTCTTCCTTGGCAATGGGAGGCAGTGGCAACACCACATCCTTTTTGGAGTGCGCAGGTATGGTCACATCAAACGTGCCCTCGGCGGCTTTTTCGCCGTTTTTCAACAACACCCATCTGAAGGTCGTCGTAGCCGGAGAAAGCGATGTAAACGTATAATCGTTTACCACCGTCAAGAGCCCATTTTTCAGGTCTTTGGCCTCAAACAAGATGTTCTGATAAACCTTCTTGACAATCAGGGTATGGGGTATGTATTGCTGATCGGGGCTGATGATGCCATCCATACAAAAATTGTCGCTGTTCATTTTGCCATAGCCTCCCAGATCACCCCCAAAGGCCCAATAGGGCCGTCCCTGTTCGTCTTTGGTCTTAAAACCGTGGTTGTACCATTCCCAGATAAAACCGCCCTGCATGTTCTTGCTCGACCTCATCAGATCCCAGTAATCCTGGAAATTACCCATGCTGTTACCCATGGCGTGCGCGTATTCACACATGATATACGGGCGACCCAGGTCTTTTTTGGCATCACGCAGCATGTTCTCCCAGGAAGGATACATGTGACAGATAATGTCGGTGTTCCGATCGCGTTGATACGCCTGTTCGTACTGCACCGGACGGCCGTTATCCCGTGCCTTGACCCAATCATAGAGATCGAAAAAGGCCTTACCGTTGCTGGCCTCGTTGCCCAGAGACCAGATAATCACTGAGGCATGGTTCTTATCCCGTTCAACCAAGCGCATCACCCTGTCCATATGTGCGGCGTGCCATTCAGGAAAATTGGAGACATTGTCCGGACCGTACCCCAATCCGTGCGATTCAAGGTTGTTTTCATCGACCAGGTAGAGGCCGTATTGATCACACAGCTTGTACCAAAGCGGCGGCTGCGGGTAATGCGAAGTACGCACCGCATTGATGTTCAGTTCCTTCATCAATTTTAGATTGCGCATCATCACAGCTTCGTCAACGACCTGCCCTTTCTCTGTATTGAACTCGTGCAGGTTAACCCCCTTGATGTAAATCTTCTTTCCGTTGACAAACAACTGGCCATCCTTGATTTCAATGGCTCGGAAGCCGATCTTATGAGAGGTCACTTCCACCACACGGCCATTGGCATCCTTGAGTGTCAACAATAAGGTGTATAGTTGAGGCGTTTCAGCCGTCCATTTCAACACGTTGGCAATTTTTCCCGAGAAGGCCGCGTCAAACGTTTTTCCTGCTGGCAACAAGACTTTTTGACCCTTTTTAAACACGGATTTGCCGGTTTTGTCCAGGAGAGCCACTTCGATGGTCTGTTGATGTGCCTCCGTGGTATAATTCTTCAACGTCACACCAAGACGCAACTGTCCATGCTTGTAGGCGGCATCCAAGCCCGGGTGGGCAAAAAAGTCGAGGATACGGGTTTGGGCGGTACTGTAGAGGTAAACGCTCCGGTTGATGCCTCCCAACCGCCACATGTCCTGATCTTCCAGGTAGGAACCATCACTGTATTTGTGTACCTGGCAAGCCAGGAGATTCTGCCCCCTGCGCACATAGGGGGTGATATCAAACTCGGCCGGACTTTTGGCGTTTTCCGTGTACCCCACTAGTTGACCGTTTACCCAGACGTACATGGCATTGGTGCCCCCTTCGAAATGAAGGAACACACGGCGGCCATCCCAGTCGGCAGGCAGTTCAAAGGTGTGACGATACGCTCCAACGGGCGAATCATCCCGTTCAACGCGAGGAGGCGTGGCCCTGAAGCCAAAACCGGCGCTCACATACACAGGCAGCCCGAACCCGTTGAACTCCCAGTTGCCCGGCACCGGTATTTCCGTCCAGGAAGAAACATCGTACGATTCCTTGTAAAAACCAACAGGCACTTCGGCCACTTTAGGCACCCAGTGAAATTTCCACAACCCGTTTAACGAGCGGAAGTAGGGTGAGGCAGTTGGTTGGTCGGCGATCGCCTGTTGGGCGTCCGCATAAGGCATGGCCGTGGCCCTGGTCGCTTCTTTGTTGATGGCAAACACAGTGGGATCTTCCCATTCTGGCACCTGTTGAGCCAATACAGGGATACAAAGGGCCAGGGATAGTGATAAGATTGTTCGTTTCATGGTGAAATAGGTAGGTAATTGACGTTGGCTAGAAATGAGTTACTCCATCCGGATCAGGTGCCTGTAATTCCCCTGTGGGATATCGATAGACAAGACGTAAACCCCCTTGGGTAATGTGGTTGAGTAGGACGTCCCGATGACCGGAGTCATCAGCACTTGCTTTCCATCGAGCGTATACAATCGGATCGTGCTTGCTGAAGCAGGCATATTGGCTATAGACATCTTTTCATCAGCAAGGGAGACCCGGATAGCGTTGTCGTCACNNATCAGCGAGGGAGATCCGGATAGCATTGTCATTAATCTCAGTAAGGCCAACGGGGGGATTATTCGCTTTACCGTATAGGTTGGTGTTTCCAAAGCGCAGTTTATAAGGCCATTGGGCGATGTTGGTATCGGTATGTTTCCAATGCAGGGCTGGTGCCCCCATAGCCACAAACCACAGGTACGAGGTATTGGTGGGTACCGTAAAAGAAAGACGCCCCTGTGCATCGGAACCCATGGCGCTGTAAACCCTGGTTCCATCTCTCAGGTAGGCCACAAAGCCGTAACGCCAACCAGCCTGATTTTTATTGAAATAGGTATACCCTTCGGCTTCCGTCAAACCATTGAAATCAACTGTAATCTCCTTGCCAACGGCCGAAGCAGCGTTGAGACGAATGGCGTTGTAGCCGTAATTTTGGGGAGCGTGGGACGCCGGTACTTGTAACCAACCGTTTCCGATATCGTCCAATTTATACGTATGCTTGTTGGCATGCTGTGTCAGCGTATTGCCCCTTTTCAAATCCCAGGTAACAAAACGACGCACGCCTTCAAATAGCTCATCGTTGAAAGCCTCCTGCGTCAGACTGTTCAACCGTTTGTAGGTCATGACAACGTCCTCGCCTTTCAACGACCGATTCCACAAATTGCCCACAAGGGCTTTTCCATGTAGATCTGCCCAATACTCCAACACAAAAGGTGAATGATACTGGTTATCAGGGTGCATAAAGGCCAGATGTGTCTGGTTCATAAAGGCAGTGACGTGGTACCCCTCAAAGGTGGGCCAGTTGTTGTAGAATTGCCACAGCATGTATTGCGAGGTCATTTCCCATGCCGTGCCCTCGAAGCCAACTTTCCCGTCAGCACCCACCATGTATTGAAACGAATGTCCCAACTCATGGGCCAATGCACCGTACGGGGCCGATTGGATGCGGGAAGGATACAGCAACACCACCCCCACTTTGTCGTCTGCACCAGATCCATAAACCGTTCCCCACTCTTTATTGTAANNAAAGCGACCATTTTATACTGATCGGTAAGAGAGGGCTCTTTTTGAACGAAAGCCAGATCATCACGATAAAAGGCGTACATAGCCTCCAATTGCTCCAGGATGTCGGTCAATGCAACCCTATAACCAACGGAGGCCGTTTCCGGATTGTCACCATAACCGGTTTCCCAAAAAAAGACGATGTTATCCGATTGTTTCATGCGTGCCGTTGAAAACCGACTCTCAGGCTTGGCATAATCGGCTGCCGTTTGGGTTATGTATTTCCCGGCAGCACCATCGTAAATCCAATACGGGTAATAGACTTGTTTGGTCGTGTTGGCTTCAATATTGAAGGACTGTTTCGCGGCTTCTTGAGGTTGGGTGTACCCCTTCACGCTGATAAAGACAAGAAGGAAAACAATCAGTCTGGTGTGAAAGGGTGGATGAATCCTCATAGTTGATGTCCTTTTCGTTTAGGTGGCTAAAGATAGTTTATTATTACGATGCCAGTTAACAATAAGCCCAAAATTCCATCTTAAAAAAGATGGCCCTGCCAGATACAATTTGACTGTCTTTTTACGTTCATACAAGGATACCGCCGACACACACTAACCGACCATTATGGACAAAGTGACTCTACTCCCGCCCGAAACCATGGGCAACCACTTCATCGCACCACAATACCTCCCGGAAGGCCAGGACGATAATTACCTGAGGAACCAACAAAGCCCTCCTCCTCCTGGTGGTTGGCGGCATTTGCATTCGGATGAAGTAGAACGGCTGGTGAAAAACGACAACACCGCCCACAACTGGGATGACATCCTGGTGACCAACCAGTTTGACCCCAAGATGGTTAAGAACAACAAGTTCTATGGTACCGTGCGGATAGGAGCCGTACGTAACGTCATCCTGCAACACCACGACCTACGCCTGGCCGCAGGCATCACCAACAGCCTCATTATTTCCTGCGACATCGGCAACGATGTGGCCATCCACGATGTGCACTACCTGGCCCATTACATCATAGGCGACAATTCCATCCTGTTCAACATTCAGGAAATGAACACCACCGACCATGCGAAGTTCGGCAACGGCATCATCAAGGACGGGGAACCAGAAAGCGTACGGACCTGGCTGGAAATCATGAACGAGACGGCCTCTCGCAAGGTACTGCCTTTTGACGGCATGATACCGGCCGATGCCTATCTCTGGGCCAAATACATCGAAGACGCCCCGCTGCAAGCCAACCTGAAACGCATCACTCAGGAAAGCATGGACAGCCGCCGCGGTTATTTCGGCACCACGGGTCGTTGCTGCGTCATCAAAAACTGCAGCATCGTCAAGGATGTAAAAATCGGCTCCCATTGTTACATCAAGGGAGCCAGCAAATTGAAAAACATCACCATCAACTCCAGCGAACAGGAACCCACCCAAATCGGCGAAGGCATCGTCCTGGTAAACGGTATCGTAGGCTACGGCTGCCACATTTTTTACAACTGCATTGCCGTGCGCTTTATCCTGGGCAACAATTCCAACCTCAAGTATGGTGCCAGGCTGATTAATTCCTTCCTGGGCGACAATTCCACCATCTCGTGTTGCGAGGTGCTCAACAACCTGATCTTCCCGGCGCACGAACAACACCACAACAACTCCTTCCTGGTCGCCGCCGTAGTCATGGGCCAAAGCAACCTGGCCGCCGGTGCCACCATGGGTTCCAACCACAATAGCCGTTCGAACGACAATGAAATTCAGGCTGGTCGTGGCTTCTGGCCTGGTCTCTGTACCAGCGTCAAGCATTCCTGCCGATTCGCTTCCTTTACTCTGATGTCAAAGGCGGATTACCCGGCCGAAATGGACATCACCCTGCCCTTCTCCCTGTTGAACAACAACACCTCCCTGAATTGCCTGGAAGTGATGCCGGCCTTCTGGTGGTTGTACAACATGTACGCCCTGGCTCGCAACGCCTCCAAATACCAGCAACGGGACAAACGCATCCACAAGGACCAACACGTGGAATTCGAGGCCTTCGCTCCCGACACAGCCGAAGAACTCCTGCTGGGTCTCCATTTATTGGAACGATGGACAGCCAAAGCCTGGTTGCGCCGCGAGGGCAAACCCGTCGACGGGATAACGGACGATGAACTGGCCGCTACCGGTCGTCAACTACTGGAGGGGCCACAAGACATCGTTGACAGCCTGGAGATTCTGGGTGAAAACATGGAGAAAGGCAAACGCAAGGTCCTCATCCTCAAAGCATGGAAGGCATGGCGAGCCTACCGCGACATGCTTTACCATTACGGCATGAAAAACCTCATCGCTTACATGACCCAACATCCGGACGCGCGCCTGGCCGACATGCACGCCGACCTTGGAGGTAGTCCAAGAGTGGCCGAATGGGTCAACCTGGGGGGACAATTGATGCCAAAAGCCGACCTGGACCAATTGAGAGAAGACATCGGACAAGGCCGTCTGAACAGCTGGAAGGCTATCCATCAACGCTACGACGAACTTTGGCAACGCTATCCCCTGGACAAGCAGCGCCATGCCTATGCGATGTTGTGCACGTTGTTGAACATTGAAAAAATGGATGCCAAAACCTGGTCGGTCTCCCTTGACAAGGCCATTGCTCTGCAGGATTACATCTGTGAACAAGTGTACGATTCAAGGCGCAAGGACTACGACAACCATTTCAGGCAGATCACCTTTAAGGACGAAGCCGAAATGATCGCTGCCGTTGGTACCATCGACGACAACAGTTTCATCGTCCAGGTGCGCGAAGAAACGGCCGCTTTCAGAAACCTGATCAACACATTGAAACAACGTCGTTGACGCCATTTCAGTAAGCCCTGGTTTCAGGGCTTTTTTGTCGACAGGCAGTTACTTTAGCATCGAAAAAAAATCCCTATATTCTAATAAATAACCACTTTATT
>DOBD01000298.1:0-1915 GCA_003506275.1 Bacteroidales bacterium
CAGGGTCTACCGCAATGTGGGATCCATCCGCAACAGGGGCCTGGAAGCCACCATCGATGCTGAGCTCTACCGAAACAGGGAGATGGAGTGGACGGCATCGATCAACCTCTCCCACAACCAGAACACCTTGCTGGAGTTGTACAACGGCGAATCCAAGGTAATGANNGACCATCTGGCGAGAAGGATACGACACGAACACCTTCTATTTGGTACGCTGGGCTGGTGTGGACCCGAGAGACGGGGCCCCGCTGTGGTACGATGCCAAAGGCAACCTCACCAGAGTCTACGACACCAACAACCGGGTGCCCTGGAAATCGGCCTCTCCAAAAGTAACGGGAGGATTTAGCAGCTTGCTGCAATACAAGGCGTTCAGTTTGAACGCCATGTTCAGTTNNCGTAGGGTGTCATCAGATGGGCTTAACATCATGGATGAAAACCAAAGCATCAACCAACTGGACCGTTGGCAACAACCAGGCGACCTGGCTACATCGCCCAAACCGTTGTGGGGCGTTTCCACCAAATCGGTGATGAACTCCACTCGCTATGTGTATAACATGACCCACCTCAAACTAAGGAACGTGGCGTTATCGTACCGACTTCCCAACACCTTCATCAACCGTTTGGGAGGCAAATCGGCACACCTTAGCCTGATTGCAGACAACCTGGGCGTTTGGACTCCCTTCGACCAACCCAATCGTAACTCCTATCGACAAGCCATGAGCGGTTACCCCATGGAAACCATGTTGTCGTTGGGACTTGACATCACTCTTTAAGCGCACCACGATGAAACGACTCCGTCTATATCTCCTCCTGCTCACCAGTGTTCTGGGGCTGAACAGTTGCAGTGACTTCCTGGAAGTGTACCCGTTGGGAAGGACCACCATCCCCGTGTTTTTTTCCGACATGGATGGCATCCGCTCTGCCATTCCGGGCTTATACAGCAAAGTGTACACCTACTATACAGGGGAGTTTTACTTTTACCCCGATGTGGCTGGTAACATGGTGAGCCTGCCCGTGATCAGCAGCGACGCCAAAATGATCAACCAGTATAACTTCACTTCAGACCCCGAACAAGAAACGACCGCTGTCGGTAAGATCTGGTTGGACATTTACACGGCCATCGCCAACGCCAACAACATCCTGACCAACCTTCCCAACTTGAAGGAGNNTGGAACGCTACGAAGCCGAAGCCTTGTTTATCAGAGCCTTGGGACACTTCGACCTGGTCAGGGTTTACGCCCAGCCCTATAACTACACCGGCAACGCCAGCCACCCGGGTATCCCCTTGCTTCGCAAATCACCGGGACCTGATGATAACCTCAGACGATCAAGTGTGAAAGCTATTTACGACTTTATCGAGGAAGACCTCTTGCTGGCTGAGAAACAATTTGGGGACCACCCCATGAACAGCGCCTGGTTTGCGTCCAAAAAAGCGGTACAAGCACTTTTGGCAAGGGTTTACCTGTATAGGGAAAACTGGACAGAGGCCATCACCTACGCCACGTACGTCATTGATGCCACCACACTTGACCAAGGCACCGATTACCTGAAACTATACAGTGATATGGCGACAGGCAACGAATGCCTCTTCAGGCTCAACGGTCACTTGAAAAGCAAGTCGCTGGGATCCTTCTATGACTACTCAGCACCCTCAGTCCTGGCCGCNNTGAGGGCTGGCTTGTTCAGAAACACAAAAAGTGGTCAAGGCAAGGTAACCACCAAGTATTGGGTAACCTCCACCACGGTGGAAGAGGACATCCACTACGATCCGCTGGTATTACGGCTGGCTGAGCAATACTTGATCAGGGCTGAGGCCAATGTACACCTGGGCCAGTACGGACTGGCTGCTGACGATGTGAAACAAATCAGGGGACGCGCCTTGCAGGTCAATCCAGACAGTTTAACACTGACAGAA
>DOBD01000298.1:1948-3901 GCA_003506275.1 Bacteroidales bacterium
GAGGAAACAAGACCTGGTGCGTGGAAGCACGACCAATTCGACCGTTGCTTACCTGCCCTACCCCAACGACCTGTTCATCCTGCCCATCTCCCAAAAAGAACTGAACGCCAACAAAAACATGACGGGTAATCCCACCGTCAACAACTAACCAGCGTACATCAGCCATCCACAACCGACAACAATGAAAACAACCAACATCATATTCGCAGCAGGGCTGTTCCTGCTCACCGCATGTGGCCTGGAAGAGCACGAAGCCTACCAAACACCGTTTGTGCACATCATGAAAGACGATGCCAGCACAGCCATCGTATCCGCCCAGGCCAACACGCCGGCCAGCCGCCCAGACAGTTATTCTGTGTATTTGAGTACTGCCCCCTTGAAAGACAACCTGGTGGTCGATTTCGACCTGATTGTCGGTAATGGTCTCCAGGAGGGCCGTGACTTCGTGATGGTCACGCAGGGACGCAGTCTGACTTTCCTGCCAGGCATTTACGACATGCCTATCCGCATTCGCTGGATAGCCAATCCTGTGGACCCCACAAAAGACAACACGCTGACCATTGTACTCGTAGATACCAACAAAGGGTTCAATCTCGGCTTACCTGGACCTGACCACCTGCAAAGTCGTTTCACCATTACCAAAAAATAAACCTCATGCGTCATTGTTTGCTTTCTTTCCTGTTACTGACCTGTACCTTCCCGGCCCTGGCAGGGTTGAAACAGGATCCCAACCTGATAAAAGGGACCTTGTCCAACGGCCTGACCTATTACATATACCCTAACGACTACCCCAAGGGCGAGGCTGTGTACCGCCTTTTTATCAAATCTGGTTCTGTTTATGAAACCGAAGAGCAGCGGGGACTAGCCCACTTCATCGAGCACATGGCTTTCAATGGCACCAAACACTTCCCTGGCGACGGCATCATTCGTTTCCTGGAGTCCAAAGGCGCCAAATTCGGTGTTGACCTCAACGCCCACACCTCCTTTAACGAAACGGTATACAAGCTGCAATTGCCGACGTCTGATCCGACCATGGTGGATTCCACGTTTCTCATCCTGTCGGATTGGGCGAACGGTCTATTATTGGACAGCCTGGAAATCGAACAAGAGCGTGGGGTAATCTTTTCCGAGTGGCTCTCCAAGAGTGGACCGGAAAAGGATGCTCAAAACGCCTTTCTGATGGAGTTACTCAATGAATCCCGTTTTTCGGAACGCATTGTGATTGGTGATACAGGGGTCATCCTGGGTTGTTCCCATCAAGCCCTCCGCAATTATTACGAGCAATGGTACCATCCCAAGCGCATGGCCGTTGCTGTCAGTGGCGATGTTGACCCCAAACAGGCTAAAGCACTGATTAAAAAATACTTCGGTTCGATCAAAGCCCCCAGGACGACCACCCCTCCTGACTATGGAATACCGCTCTATGAAAATCCCAGGCTCACTGTCGTGTCTCACCCTTCCTTAAAAAAGATAGAGTACAACCATATCCAGTTGCTGCCCCCCTTTGAACCCATCAATTCAAAAAAAGGCTACCAGGACTACCTCAAACGCACGTTGCTCAACCGACTACTGAAAGCCAGGCTGGCAGCACTCACGTTTGAGGATCTGCCCTATAAAAACGGCAGCGTAAGTTTGTCTTCCTTCCTGAACACCTCAGGTGTGCTTCTGGTATCGGCCGAATTGATTCCGGGCAAAGTGAATGAAGGGCTCAACCTGTTCAATCAACACGTGGAACAACTGTATCAATACGGATTTCTGAACCTGGAGATTGACAAAGTCAAAAAGATTTATTTGAGTCAACTCAAGCGAAAAGCAACCTCCAAAACGCCCACTCCTTCGGAATCGTTCATGAACGATCTGTACGCTAATTTCTTTGTCGAGCAGCAAATGGTCACGGCTCAAACTGAATACGCCTTGGCCTTGAAATACCTGCCCAGCATCGACTCCCTGACC
>DOBD01000116.1 GCA_003506275.1 Bacteroidales bacterium
TTCATTGAACCTGCCGAATTGGTCGAAGCCAACAACAGGATACGTGAGCTTGAAAACGAGGAGCGTCGTGAGATCATTCGCATTTTAACCCGTTTCACTGATTATATCAGGCCTGACGTTGCTGAAATGGCAGCCTCATATGCTCTTTTGGCTGAATTGGATTTTCTACGAGCCAAAGCCTCCTTTGCCAGGACCATCGGTGCCATCAGGCCTCGCTTCGAGCCCAAGCCCATCCTGGACTGGGTTAAAGCCATTCATCCTTTGTTGTATCTATCCTTACACAAGCAACACAAGGAGATAGTCCCCCTCAACNNTGACCCTGACCGACAAACAGCGCCTATTAATCATTTCCGGACCAAATGCGGGAGGCAAGTCTGTCTGCCTCAAGACGGTTGGCTTACTGCAGTACATGTTGCAATGTGGACTGCTCATTCCCGTNNATCGGTGACGAACAATCCATTGAGGACGACTTGAGTACCTACAGCTCACACCTGTTGAACATGAAGTACTTTCTCCGAAACAGCCAGGAAAACACCCTCCTATTGATCGATGAATTTGGCTCAGGCACTGAGCCCAGTATCGGCGGTGCCATTGCAGAAGCCTGCCTGGATCGTTTCAACCGCCAAAAAGCCTACGGTGTCATCACTACTCACTACAGCAACCTCAAGCACTACGCCAACGATCACGAAGGTATCATCAACGGTGCCATGCTATACGACAGACACGAGATGCGTCCCCTTTTCACCCTGGAAATCGGTCGCCCCGGCAGCTCTTTTGCCGTTGAAATCGCCCGTAAAATTGGTCTGCCTGAAGATCTGATCAAGCAAGCCTCCGACATTGTAGGTTCGGATTATGTGGATATGGATAAATACCTCCAGGATATCGTCAGAGATAAACGGTACTGGGAAAACAAGCGTGAGCAGGTACGCCTGAAAGAAAAAAAGACCGATAACCTGCTTACTCAGCTGGAAGGTGAATTAGCTGAACTACAGCAACAACGCAAGGAAATTCTGGGAGCGGCCAAACAAGAGGCCAACCGTATTCTGAACGAATCCAACGCAAAAATTGAACAAACCATCCGCCAGATTAAAGAGGCTCAGGCTGAACGAACGGAAACCAAATTGATCCGACAAAATCTGGTCACTTATAAGCAATCATTGGAGGAAACATCTCAACAAACAGATGAGAAGATATTGCGTAAGATACAGAAAATAAGACGAAAAGAGGAAAATAAGAAGAACAGGCCTCACACAGAGCAACTGGAGGATGCCACCAAGGGCAAACCCAGGCCAAACGCCCAACCCACACCGCTTCAAGTGCAAGAAACGGTTACCATAAAAGGGCAGCAAACACCTGGAACCATCGTGGAAATCAAGGGGAAAAAGGCCAAAGTGGTCTTTGGCATGGTACAAACCACCGTGCCCTTGGACCAACTGGTTCGCAGCACGTTGATGGTTAAAAAAACCGATGAAAACCCTTATAAGACATTAGGACGCCGAACAACAGAGGAAGTCCACGAGAAAAAGCTTCATTTCAAACTCGAAATTGACGTAAGAGGCATGAGAGGCAATGAAGCGCTTCAAGCCGTGATGTATTACATCGACGATGCCATCATGACAGGCGTCAACCGGGTACGCATCCTGCACGGCACCGGCACAGGAGCCCTTCGACAATTGATCAGGCAATACCTGGGCACCGTCAAGTCGGTCAGAGATTATCACGATGAACACGTTCAATTTGGCGGTGCAGGCATCACCGTTGTCGAACTTGACTAACGCCTATACACTAATCAACAGCTCATGGCGACGCACCTTCAATTGACCGATTGGCTCCCCACCACCAGGAAAGAACTGGAAATCAGGGGATGGAATGAAGTAGACGTTGTCTTGTTCTCGGGTGATGCCTATGTGGATCACCCTTCCTTCGGAGCAGCTGTCATCGGCCGATGGCTGGAATCCATGGGGCTTCAGGTAGCGGTGGTACCGCAACCCGATTGGCGCGGTGACCACAGAGATTTTACAAAGCTGGGACGTCCCAGGTTGTTTTTCGCGGTAACTGGGGGCAATATGGACTCCATGGTGAATCATTACACAGCCAACAAGCGCCTGCGATCGGACGATGCCTACACGGCCGATGGCAAGGCTGGCGCCAGACCAGATTACGCAACAGTGGTATACTGCCGCATCCTCAAGCAACTATACCCGGATGTGCCCCTATTGATCGGAGGTATTGAAGCCTCACTCAGGCGCCTCACCCACTATGATTACTGGTCAGACAGCGTAAAACCATCCATACTGGTGGAAAGCGGAGCTGATCTCCTGATTTACGGCATGGGGGAACTACCCTTGAAAACCCTCATTGACAACTTGAAAGCCGGTATTTCCTTCAACGAACAGACAACGATACCCCAGACAGCCTTTCTGAGAAAAAAGACCACCCACGATCCTGAGGGAGTCATTCGTTTGTTCAGCCACGAAGCCTGCCTTTCCGACAAGAAAAAGCAAGCAGTCAATTTTCGCCATATCGAAGAAGCCTCCAATCAGTGGCAAGCCGACACCTTGATACAAGTTGTCGGAGATCAGGAAATTGTGGTGAATCCCCCCTATCCCCCCATGGATACGAACACCCTGGATGCGGTTTATGAACTGCCGTTTACCAGACTACCCCATCCAAAATACAAAGGCAAAACCATCCCGGCTTACGAAATGATCAAATACTCGGTCAACGTTCACAGGGGATGCTTCGGTGGCTGTGCCTTTTGTACCATTTCTGCGCACCAAGGGAAGTTCATCTCCAGCCGTAGCCTGACCTCCGTGCTCAACGAAGTGGAAAAGCTAACTCAACTGCCTGATTTCAAAGGCTACCTCAGTGACCTGGGAGGGCCGTCAGCCAACATGTATGCCATGGGAGGCTATGACCTGACCATCTGTAAACGCTGCAAACGCCCCTCCTGCATCCACCCATCCATCTGCCCCAACCTGAACACCGATCACCAACCGTTGATCAACCTATACAAGGCTGTAGACGCCCTTCCAGGCATCAAGAAGAGCTTCATTGGCAGCGGAATACGCTACGACATGCTGGTGCAACCACAACGGAAAAAAGAGGGCAAACAGGCTCAGCATCATCCTGACCACGCAGAAGATTACCTTAAGGAAGTGATTGATCATCATGTATCGGGCAGACTCAAGGTAGCCCCCGAACACGTAACCGACTCGGTGCTTTTCATCATGCGTAAGCCCTCCTTTTCTCATTTCAAAGCCTTCAAACAACGCTTTGAGGCCCTGGAAGACCAGCGTATGGCCGAGCGCAACGGAGGAGGACGACAGCAACTGGTACCCTATTTCATCTCCTCACATCCGGCATGTACCGAAGTAGATATGGCGTCTCTGGCGATCGAGACGAAAAACCTGCATTTCAAACTGGAACAGGTACAGGATTTCACACCAACCCCCATGACCCTGGCAACTGAAATGTATTTTACTGGCCTGCATCCTTATACACAGGACCCTATTTATACGGCAAAATCCCGTGAGGAGAAACTCGCTCAACGGGATTACTTCTTTTGGTACGACAGCAACGGCAGGGAGGCCATCAAGCTNNAGCAGCAAGCGGTAACCGACAAGCTCTTTCCAGTGTCTTTTATCCAGCCTGTTACTATGTCAAATGGGCGTAACGGCATTACCGATGCTGTGATACGTAAAGCCTGCCGATATCAATTCTTCCGCTTGATAGATGTTTCGACCATCATACACACAGGGAGTGTTCATCAACTTCTTGACAACAGCCCATGATGGCAAACGGAAAGCCTTCCATTCAGTAACCAATAAGAGGGCATCAGCTCCCAGTACGGCATCATAACTATCTTTAGCATAAATCACCCGATCCCCCAATAGCCGCCTGGCCTCTTCCATGGCAACAGGATCGAAGACCCTGACTGTGCATCCTGCCTTCAACAACTGGTCAATAATGACCAGCGAGGGTGCCTCTCTCATGTCGTCCGTTTCTGGTTTAAATGCTAATCCCCACAACGCGACAACAATGCCGTTCAAATTACTGATAGTGGCCTGCAGCTTTTTAAACAAAACCTGTTTTTGATCTTCATTCACCGCTTCCACCGCCTCCAGTATGCGCAAAGAGTAACCAGTTGACTGGGCCGTCTTGATCAATGCCTTGACGTCCTTAGGAAAACAGCTCCCACCATAGCCAACACCCGGATAGAGAAATTTGCTACCAATGCGCGGGTCGGTCCCTATACCACTACGCACCATGTTGACATTGGCTCCCACCAGTTCACATAAATTGGCGATGTCGTTCATGAAACTAATGCGTGTAGCCAACATGGCGTTGGCAGCGTATTTAGTCATTTCAGCCGAAGTGATGTCCATGAAGATGACCCTGAAATTAGTCAGAAAAAAGGGTCGATACAACTTGGTCATCAAAGTTTTAGCCTTTTCGGAATCGACACCGACCACCACTCGGTCAGGAGACATGAAATCCTTGATAGCCGCCCCTTCCTTAAGAAATTCCGGATTGGAAGCTACATCGAATGAGAGTGATGATGAACGCTTGGTGAGTTCTTCCTGAATAACTGACCGGACTAGCTTATGGGTACCCACAGGAACCGTACTCTTGGTAACAAAAAGCAGGTAATCATTCATATAGCGCCCCACCGTTCTGGCTACGGCCTCTACGTAGTTTAAATCTGCGCTCCCATCTTCATCCTGGGGCGTACCGACCGCACAAAATATCACGTCAGTGTTTTCCTGCAACACCCGCTCCAGGTTTGTTTCAAAACGCAATCGGCCAGCCTGGTAATTTCGAAGAACCATTTCCTCCAGTCCAGGTTCATAGATGGGCATTATCCCCTTTTTCAGGTTTTCGATTTTTGTTGTATTCACATCGATACAGACAACCTCCGTACCATTTTCAGCAAAACAGGCACCGGTAACCAAACCAACATAACCTGTTCCAACTATAGCAATTTTCATACAATTCGATGTGAGTTAGAGTCCTTTCCGACGAATTTTCAGTCGTATGGCGTTTTCAAGGGGTTGTTCACAGACCAATGCCAGGTAGCCCCCACCTCCTGCACCAGCCAATTTCCACGCCAGCGCCTTGTCTTTGTATTGTTCGATGACATCAGCCACCTCAGACGGCATCATTGCCGGAAACATGGTTACCTGAGCGTTGAATGAAGCCAGGAAAGCCGCGGCAAAAGCAGGCAAGTCCTTTTTCAGGATGGCATCCCAACAGGCTTCTGCGGCGGAGGTCAGTGCCTTGACATTGGCCTCATTGATCTGTGTGTTTTCCAACACATTGAGTCCTTGTTTACGGGGCCAAAGCAACATCATACATACGTGTTCTTCCAACCAACTCAACACGGATTCATCGTGACAGGATTCAATGGCTTCAGGCCAATAGCCGCCATTGTAGTAGTGCCGGTTTAAGCCTGGCATGCAAATACCGATAGCGTCCTGAGCACCTGAAATTTCGGTTCGGCCTGGTTCATTTTCAAAACGGAACAGCATCTCGGCCAGTTTTTCCGGATGATCCAGTGGCAAATGGTACGGCCACAGTTTGCGGGCAGCGTTGCGCGTTGAGGTGGACATGCCACAGCGCTCCATGAATTCGATGGTAGGTTCCAACGACATGGTGATAGCCCAACCGGCTCCATATTTCGACACATAAGGCTGATCTATCCAGGTGCCTGCCAAATCCAGACGGAAAGGCAGTTGGCATTGGTTGGACGAACGCAAGGAGGTCGTGGAACGGGTCGGCAACCCCGCTTCAGGGATGCGCTTGAGAATCAGATAATCAATACCCAATTCAGTGCACAATTTTTCCTTAGCGGGTGAATGTCCGTCTTCGTTGACCACAAACAAATCGGGCATAAACCGCCTGAGGTCTGTTTCAAAGTCCAGAATACCAGAGCCCACATTAACCCAGGCATCGGTAACGTACCGAATGGATTTGACCATATACAACCGTTCCTGCTCCGAATTGACCGTACTACGCCCTTTCAACTCAGAGACAGTGGCATCTGAACCCAGGCCGACATAGAGATCACCGTAGCTGGCTGCCTCTTTGAAAAAGGCGACATGACCACTGTGAAGCATGTCATAACAGCCAGATACAAAAACTCGTTTCTTCATGTGTCCGAAAATTAGGGCAGCTGCTTAGAATCGATAGGCAACGTCCAGTGTGGGCGCAGCCTCGTCTTTTGGAGATAATAGAAGAGCCTCTTTGGGAAGGGGCCAATTGATGCCGATGGTGGGGTCTGCATAATTCAAGGAGACCTCAGTAGCCGGTTGATAGGTGTTGTCCACCTTATACTGAAAAACAGCTTCAGGGCTGGTCACCAGAAAACCGTGATAGAAACCTCTGGGAACAAACAATTGGCGTTTGTTGCCTTCGGACAGTTCCACGGCAACGTAATGTCCGAACGTAGGTGAGCCTTGTCGCATATCCACCACCACATCCAACACGGATCCTAGAATGACCCTGACCAGTTTGGCTTGAGCTGCTTCACCAGCTTGGGCGTGCAACCCCCTGAGGACCCCATAGGTAGACTTGGATTCATTATCCTGGATAAAATGCACCTTGCCAATGTGTTGTTCAAACAAAGACTCTTTGAACGCCTCCATAAAATACCCCCTTTGATCGGGAAAAATCGTGGGTTCTATCACCCAAACACCGGGTATGTTTTGTTCGATGAAATGCATGGTCAACGGTTGGAATACATACGTTCGTAATATGTCTGGTACTCACCGGACGTCACCTCTTCCACCCAGGTTTGGTTTTCCAGGTACCAACGAATGGTTTTGACTATGCCGGCTTCAAACGTGGTTTCAGGGTACCAGTCCAATTCTTCCTTCATCTTGGTGGGGTCGATGGCGTAACGTTTATCATGGCCCAGTCTATCCTGCACGTAGGTAATCAATCCTTCACTCACATTGCTCAGGTCTGTCTTGAGTACGGTGCGGTAAGCCGGAACCTCTTCCATCAAACGGCGGATGGTGGCTATGGTCAGACGTACAATCTCGATATTCTGCTTTTCGTTGTGCCCACCCACGTTGTAAACCTCTCCTGGCCTACCCTTGCGGACAACAGCCTCAATGGCCTTGCAATGATCTTCCACGTAAAGCCAATCCCTGACATTGGAACCGTCACCATATACGGGCAGCGGCTTGCCTTCCAGGATATTCTTGATAATGAGCGGTATGAGTTTTTCCGGGAAATGATAGGGCCCGTAGTTGTTGGAGCAACGGGTAATGGTGGCCGGCAACTTATACGTTTCCGAATAGGCCCTCACAATAAGGTCAGCTGAGGTTTTGGAGGCCGAATAGGGGCTGCGGGGATCCAGCGGAGTGGTTTCCGTGAAAAATCCGGTAGCTCCAAGTGATCCATATACTTCATCGGTC
>DOBD01000223.1 GCA_003506275.1 Bacteroidales bacterium
CTCTGCTTGAGGCCATCGTGTATGCTGACAGGGCGGCAAACGATGCAAAAATCCAGGTGGACGGATTGGGCTTTGAAGAACGGATTCCCTTGTGGAACGACGAGGGTACCCGACTGCCTGAAGAGATGGTGTTGATCACCCAAAGTCAGAAAGAAGTGGGGCAGATCATGAGCACCTATGTGGGTATCGTACGCTCAAACCTTCGTTTGAAACGGGCATTGGACAGGTTGGATATTCTATTCAGAGAAACGGAGCGGTTGTTCATCCGCTCCGTCGTCTCCAAGGAAATCTGTGAATTACGTAAAATCGTCAATACCGGCTACCTGGTGATCAAACAAGCCCAGGAACGCAAAGAAAGCCGGGGCTTGCACTACACCATCGATTATCCGGACAAGAATGAGCTGGCTTAGGGGGCCGGCATCAGCATAATCTCGCGCACGTTGTTGTTTTCGATGAACCGTTTGGCCAACACCTGGATGCTTGGGCCATCCAAGGCTTCGATGCGGGCTTCCATACCGGTCAGGTTGTCAATACCGTCCCTGTCGTATTCGCTGATTGTTTGCATCCACCAAGCGTTTTCCTGTTTGTTCTCAGCTTGTTGTTTGAGCAGGTTGAGTTTCACTTTGCTTATGTCTTCCGGGTTGGGACCCTGGTTGGCAATTTTTGCTAATTCATCGTGGACAATCCCAAGCATCCGTTTGTACAACGCCGGATCGGTGTTGAAGTTTATGACCAATGTGGCTATCGGCAAGGGTCGTTTGCTGGCGGAGCCACGTACGGACACACTGTAGCTGGCACCTTCCTCTTCACGAATGGTGGCTGTATACCTCAGACGTAACAAGTTGGCCAGTGTGGTTAACTGAAGGTTGTTGTCCAACGTGTAGGGTTGATCGATCAGGTAGTGTATGTAGCAGGTTGTCTTCTTGATCTTCAGTTCCTTTTCTACTTCCCGGTAGAGAGGACCTTGTACATGTCTGATGTGGTTGTCTTTCCAGGTTTCCTGTTTTCTGTCGGTTTTCAGACTGCCCAGGTAGGTGGCCACCAGTGGTTTGAAGGTGTCGGGGTTGATGTTGCCGACAAACAGGAAGGTGAAATCGCCAGGGTTGGCAAAGCGTTCAGTGAATCGGGTGAAAAGTACGTCGTGGTTGATGCGCTCGATGGTCGACACGTTTTGGGGCAGCAACCTGGGGTGGTGGTTGTACATGATGGCGCTCAAGGAATCGTTGAAGGCGTTTGCTGGATCAAGGGCTGCATTTTCAAAGGCCGTATGAGCCATACGTATATAACGCTCGTACGCCTGGGCATCCTTACGGGGTGCCGTAAAATACAGATGGGTCAGTTGTAGCATGGTCTCCAGGTCTTTGACGGACGAACTTCCGCTAAAACCTTCTTCGTACGTGTTGATATAGGGACTGACAGAGGCCAACTTGCCTGTCAGCTTCTTCTTCAAACTGATTTGGTCGAAGGTGCCTAAACCGCTTTGATTGATGACACCAACGGCGTAAGCAGTGGAAGGAAGATCGCTTTCAGGCACGAGACTTGATCCGCCTTCACTCCAGGCCGTCATTCTGATTTCGTCTTCTTTGTAGGGGGTCGATTTGAACAAGACGCGTATGCCGTTGGCAAGCAGTATTTCATTGAATCCCAGCACCTCGTTCATAGATTCTTTCATGATCTTGCCGGGCTTGAGGGTGTTGGCAATCAAGGGTTGGTCGGAAAACGTGTCTTCCTTGGGCTTCAGGGACAATGTGTTGGCAGCCTCCAATTCGGCCAGCAACGTGGTCTTTTCAGGGTAGTTGATGCCTTCCTTTTCAGGGCCCTCGATCATGTAAACGATGTTCTTGCTGTCGAGGTATATGTGTGCGATTTGGTTGAGTTGGTCCAGCGTGAGGTTGGGTAGATTGGACTTGAGGAAGTCATACTCCCAATCGATGCCAGGTGTGCCTTCGGCCTGGGTGAAATGCCTGGTATATTCGCGTACCAATGCGTTGTTTCGCCGTTGTTCCCGTTCGTTGTATACCTTTTCCATGCTGCTCAATAACGCTGTTTTTGCACGTTCGAATTCAGCCGACGTGAAACCAAAGCGCTTCAAGCGTTCAACTTCTTCGATCATCTTTTGCCTGGCTTCGGCTTCCTTTCCACTTAACGGAGTGGCAATGAAGGCAAAGACTTGCTTGGTTCTGGTGATGGAGGTAACAAAACCACCCATATCTGAGAAGGGTGAGCCAGGTTCACGTACCAGTTCGCTGAAGCGGTCGTTGGCCATGACGGAGATGATGTTGTCCAAAAAATTGGCCAGGTAACCCTGGACTGTGAGTCGAATGGAGTCCGGCAGGGGATTGTACAGGTAATAAAGACTGACTTTTACTGTTTTGGTTTCTGGGTCGGTGAAAACACCGGCGACAGGCTGTTGTTTATCGGGAACGGAGTAGAACGTACGCTCGGCCGGATTGACAGGGGCCGGGATNNGGCCGGGATGTCGGCAAACAGGGCTTTGATTTTGGTTTCAATCTGGTCGACATCAATGTCACCAACCACCAAAATTGCCTGCAAGTCGGGCCTGTACCATTTTTTATAATAATTACGCAGGGTTTCATAACTGAAGTTGTTGATGACGGCGGTGTCGCCGATGATGTCTCGTTTGGCGTATTGGGAACCGGCCATCACCAATTCGTTCGTGGTTTTCCACAGGCGACGGGAGGCTGTTTGGCCCTGACGCCATTCTTCCCGGATCACGCCGCGTTCTTTGTCAATCTCATTGTCTTCAAGCAGGATAAAGCTGGACCAGTCATGCAGGACGAGCAGGGCTGAATCGATGATGCCTTCCCGGTAGGTGGGAACATCGGAAAGGTTGTATACCGTTTCATCGAGCGAAGTATAGGCGTTGATGTTGGCTCCAAATCGGACACCGATGCTCTCGAAGTAGTTGATGAGCTGCTTGCCCGGGTAATGCCTGGTGCCATTGAAGGCCATGTGCTCGAGGAAGTGGGCCAAGCCGTTCTGATCGTCCTCTTCCAGGATGGCTCCCACATTTTGAGCAATGTAAAACTCGGCCCTTTCTTTGGGCTGTTGATTGTGGCGAATGTAATAAGTAAGCCCATTATCGAGTTTTCCGTAGCGGACAGCTGGATCCAGGGGCAGGGATTGGTGAGTGGCTTGTCCGAAAAGAGATAGATTCAGACTCAAAAGCACGAGTATGCAAACGGTTGTTCTCATTGGTTTTACGTTAATGATTCTTACAAAAATACACATTGTTTAGGTTTTTTCTATCTTTGTGACCCAAAACCTCATATCATGAGCCAGAAACGATTCCAATTTGCGAACAACCTGTCGGGCTGGATTGCTTTCGCCATCGCATCAGTGACTTATCTTTTGACCATTGAGCCCACAGCCAGTTTCTGGGATTGTGGGGAGTTTATTTCCACAGCGTACAAGCTGGATGTCGGCCACCCTCCCGGAGCTCCCTTCTTCATGTTGTTCGGTCGTTTCTTCGCCAATTTCGCCGGTGGACCCGAAAACGTAGCGGCCATGATCAATACCATGTCTGCGTTGTTCAGTGCCCTCACCATTCTCTTTTTATTTTGGTCCATCACCCACCTGGCGCGTAAGATTGTTCCCAAAGATGCCGCCAATATGACGACCGGTGAAGTCATCACCATTTTAGGTGCCGGTTTTGTGGGGGCATTGGCCTATACGTTTTCCGATACTTTTTGGTTCTCGNNCTCGGCCGTTGAAGGTGAAGTCTACGCCTTTTCATCGTTGTTTACCGCAGTCGTCTTTTGGGCCATCCTCAAATGGGAGGATGTGGCCGATCAACCCCACGCTGAACGATGGATAATCTTTATTGCCTATCTGATGGGCCTTTCCATCGGTGTCCACCTCCTCAACTTGTTATGTATCCCAGCCCTGGTTCTGGTGTATTATTTCAAGAAATCCTCCAAGGTCACAACCAAGGGCTCCTTGTTGGCCCTGCTAGGTTCCGGTGTGCTCATAGCCATCGTACTGTACGGAATTGTTCCTGGTTTTGTCAAGGTCGCATCCTGGTTTGATCTGCTCTTTGTCAATGGGTTGCATTTTTCCTACAACTCAGGTGCCATTTTTTACATCGTTGTTGTCATTGCTGCCATTGCATGGGGTTTATATGAAACGTTCAAAGGTAAAAATGCCTTACGTCAGAAGATAGCCTTCTGTGTCAATATACTATTGGTGGGTATTCCTTTTATTGGCCACTCCGTAATTATCTGGATCTTGGCGACGGGAGCCTTGGTAGCCGTGGTCTTTACCTGGAAAGGCTTGAATGCCAAATTAATGAACACCGTGTTGCTGTCGCTCATGGTCATGTTGATTGGCTATTCGAGTTACGGTGTCACCGTGATTCGTTCCAACGCCCAACCGCCCATGGATCAGAACTCCCCCAATAACATGTTCTCGCTGGAACGCTACCTCAACCGCGAACAATACGGGGAAACACCGTTATTGTACGGGGAAACCTTTGCCTCCGACATCAGTTGGGAAGCGCAAGGCCGTAATTGTGTGCCTGTTTACAAGAAAGAGCACGCTTTGTGGAATCAAGTGGCCAAGGAAAATCCTGATCAACCTGACAAGTACATCATCACTGGCTACAAAGAGGCTCCTGTGATGGAACCGTCCACCAATATGTTTTTCCCACGCATGCACAGCAAACGGGAAGATCATGTGAAAGCCTATAAGGAGTGGAGCAATTTCAAGGGTAAGCGCGTTGTCATCGACCGTTGTGGCCGTAAGGAAACAGTCATGAAACCGACCATGATTGAGAACCTGCGCTTCTTCATCAGCTACCAGGTGAATTTCATGTACTGGCGCTATTTCATGTGGAATTTTGCCGGTCGCCAAAATGATTTGCAAGGCAACGGGGAAATCAACAACGGTAACTGGATCACCGGCATTGGCTTTATTGACGACATGTTGGTGGGTGATCAGTCGAATTTGCCCGATGAAATGGCCAACAACAAGGGTCGTAATACCTATTATTTGCTGCCACTTCTGCTGGGATTGATCGGATTGTTTTATCAGGCCTTCGCCGGTGAAAAGGGCATTCAGGGCTTCTGGGTCACGTTCTTCCTCTTCTTCATGACGGGTTTGGCTATTGTGGTTTACCTCAACCAGACTCCGTTCCAACCACGTGAACGTGACTATGCCTATGCGGGTTCTTTCTATGCTTTCTGCATCTGGTTGGGTCTTGGTGTGCCTGCCTTGATCAAGGGGCTCAGAAAATTAATGCCGGAAGTACCGGCAGCAGCTTTGGGAACCCTTCTATGTCTGGGTGTGCCTGCCTTGATGGCCGCTCAAAACTGGGACGACCACAATCGTTCGGACAGGACCACCGCCAGGGACTTTGCCTACAATTACCTGATGTCTTGTGATGAAAACGGGGTGATCTTTACCAATGGAGACAACGATACCTTCCCGCTTTGGTACATTCAGGAAGTAGAAGGTGTGAGAACCGATGTCAGGGTATGTAATTTGAGCTACTTGCAGACCGACTGGTACGTAGACCAGATGCGCAGGCCGTATTACGAATCCGACGCGTTGCCCATTTCCTGGGACAGAGCACTGTACGCCAACGGAAAACGTGATATTGCACGGGTCATCAAACTCACCGATGATTCCATCAGTCTGGCTACGGCCCTGGATTGGATCAAAACGGATGATCCTCGCTACAAGCGCATACCGGGATATGACCAGGAATTAGATTTCGTGCCTTCAGAAAAAGTCTTCATTCCTGTTGATAAGGATAAGGTGTTGGCAACCGGTTATGTTGATTCAACGATGGCTCAAAAGATCGTTCCCCAGCTGTCGGTCAACCTTGCTGGCAAAAGCTACCTTGGCAAGCATGAATTAATGATACTGGAAATGTTGCATACCAACAACTGGGAGCGCCCCATATACTACGCTGTCACAGTTGAGGGGTCTCAGTTCCTGGGTCTCAAGGGAAATTTCCTGCAGGAAGGTTTGGCATACAAGGTGTCACCCATCAAAAGTGCCAGTGGAGAGCCAACCATCAATACCAAGAAGATGTACGACCTGATGATGAACACGTTCCGCTGGGCCAATGTCAAAGACTCATCCTTATACCTGGATGAAAACAACTTGCGCATGTGCAACACCCACAGGCACATGATGGCCGGCTTGGCCATGGCTTTGTTCAACGAAGGCCAACTGGAGAAAGCCGAGGCCGTCATCGATAAGGCGATGGAAGAATTACCCACCAGAACGGTGCCTGCCAATTATTCCGTGGTCGATATGGCCAAGGTGCTTTATGCCATGGGCAAAACTCAAAAGGCTCACGAGATGATTATGCAGGTGGCCAACAATAGCCTGCAGTACCTGGAGTGGGCCTATGGGTTCAGCCCCAAGCAATACAGAGCGGCCAATGTCATGGTCAACACGCACCTGTTTACCTTGCAGGAAATCATGGGCGTGCTCAACCAATATGACAAGGACTTGTTCGAATCATATATGCCTGATTTCCAAAAGCATGGTCAGTTGTTCCAACAGAACATGTCGATGGCTGCCAGGGCTGGTCGTAACCGCTAAAGGATGTTTATCGAACAATTACCGGACTTTGTGCGCTGCCTGTATAAAGGGGTCTTATGGCGCAAAAGTCCGTCTGAAAAAACCATTTACCTGACGTTCGATGACGGACCAATACCCGAGGTGACACCTAGGGTATTGGACGTCCTTGACAGGTATGATGTCAAAGCCACCTTCTTCTGTGTGGGTGAAAATGTAATGCGGTATCCCGACGTTTACAAGGATGTCTTGGCGCGTGGCCATCGCACCGGTAACCATACCTATAATCATTACAGAGGTTTGTTCCGCAACTCGGCAGACTACCTGGCCAACATCGATAAGGCCGCGCAATACATCGAAAGCGATTTATTCAGACCGCCTCATGGTGATATGAAGTGGAGCCAGCTACGCACACTTAGAAAGCAATACCAGGTGGTTCAATGGGATGTGATATCCAGGGACTACAACTCCGACCTTGAACCTGAAAAAGTCCTGGCCATCGTGAAAAAATACGCCAGGAATGGATCCATCATCGTTTTTCACGACTCTTTGAAAGCGGCTCGCAACATGCAGTATGCGCTACCAAGAGCCATTGAATACCTGAAAGAGCAAGGGTTTGCCTTCGGGGTGTTATGACGTTTTATTCAATCATTATTTACCTTTTGCCCTGAATCGACTGCCTGGCAAGGCTTCAACCAAACCCTCCAATTCCAATTGCATGGTGGAAGCTAAAACATCACCTACGGACAATCCCGTCAAGGACACTAGTTCATTGAGGCTGACAGTCTCTGTCAACCTGAGCTGTTTGTAAACCGCTTGGTCTTTTATATCAAGGGCTCTGAACAATGTCTGCTCCACTCCTTTTTGAGAAACTGAAGTGGTTTCGCCCCATCCAAGATCGGCGAGGACGTCATCTGGACTATCCGTCAGGGTGGCCACCAGGCGTTTTATCAGGTTGTTGTTGCCTTTGGAGCGCGAATCCGTGGGACGTCCAGGTCTCGAATAGACAGGTCGTCCGTATTCAAATGCCCTGGAGGCTGTGTTGAGCGAGCCACCCTTTTCTCCGGATTCTACCACGATACACGCATCACTGACGCCGGCTACGATACGGTTACGTTGTAAAAAACGCCATGGCTCAGCCGCTGTTCCTGGTTTAAGTTCGCTCAACAAACAACCTGTGGCTTGCAGCGCTTCTGCCGTGTGGTAGTGGGCGGCCGGGTAAAGCGTATCCAATCCGTGGGCTAACACCGCTACGGTGGGTAGGCCTTGGTTTAAGGCAGCTATGTGGGCGGTAATGTCTATGCCGTAAGCCAATCCGCTGACCACCACGAGATCCGGGACTCTTTTTGCCAATCCTGCCACGATGGCTTCCGTCCACTCGCGGCCACCAGGTGTTGGTTTTCTGGTACCTACAATCGACAACACCCGAGGGGCGTTCAGTACTGGTTTACCTTTGTAGAAAACGAAGACTGGGGCATCATCACAGAAGGTCAACCGATGGGGGTAATCGGTTTCGCCGTAGAACGCCATGTCGCAGCCTAGCTTGAGGGCTTTTTCAAGAATTTCGTCGGCTTCCCTCAGCAAGCGTTCTTTGCTTTCCAATGCCAGTTTCAGGGTCAGTGGAAGTAGGGGAAGGTTTTTCAGCGTGGTATCACTGAAAACGGCCTCCGGTGAACCGGCATAGGTCAATAAGGCTTTATCAACCCCTGGCTTTCCAAAAGGCAGCAGGGAATAGGCCACCTGGAAGCGACGCCTTTCGTCCATGGCCTAGGCCTTATTGGGGAGATAACAGGTCGTAATCCTGGAGCTTGCCATTGACCAGGCAGACGGCATCCACCCTGGCTTTGACGACCAAAGCCTGGTCAGGCTCACGGTAGATGTTTTGCCGGAAGACCCAACGAAGGCCTTCTTTTTTCATGTCAACAGTCACCGTAAAACTATCCTTGCTTTTAAGTGGGGTCTTGAAGGCCATTTCCAGCCTGGCTACGACAAAGTCGATGCCTTTGTCGTGAAGGTCTGAAAAACTCAAGCCCAGGGATTGGATGTATTCATGTCTGGCGTGTTCCAGAAAATGTTGGTAATTGGCGTTGTTGACAATGCCTTGCAGGTCGCATTCATAATCCCTGACTTTGAACAATAAGGTGTATGGCTCCATAAAACAGCTGTTTAATGGCACAAAGATATGTAAATAAATATGAAATTAAAAATAAATAAACAGTTATTTTATTTGCGTTGTATCTGAGGGCTTGACGGCCAGTATCTTGTACAGTTTATCCGAGGGTCTGATCTTTTCCCCGAGGGGTATGGAAATGGCCTGGCCTTTAACGGCCTTATCAACCGGCTGCCCATTCACATGAATCTCGGTTGCCACTGTTTCAAGAGCACCGGTGGTTGGTCCTGTAATCAGGATGGTGTCTCCCGGGCTGAGGCTGTTGCTTTCCAAGCTGAATTCAGCCACACCGAGTTTGGAAAAATACTTGACCCCTTTGCCAATCAGGACTTTGCGGGTGGTGGCAGACGATCCATAGGCATGAGTCCATTCACCCAAGCGTTGCCCCAGGTAGTAGCCGTCCCAGAAGCCGCGGTTGAAGACGGTGGCGAGTCGTTCGTTCCAGTCATTGATCTTCTCCTCTCCGAAAGCGTCGTTGCAATAGGCTTCTACGGCCTCCCTGTAACAGGAAGTGACAATACGGACGTATTCAGGACCACGGGCACGTCCCTCGATCTTGAATACCCGCACGCCTGCATCCATCATCTTGTTCATGAAGTGAATGGTTTTCAGATCCTTGGGTGACATGATATACTCATTGTCAATCTCCAGCTCGATCTCGCTATCCTTGTCACGAACGATATAACCTCTGCGGCAGATCTGGTTGCAAGCCCCTCTGTTGGCTGAGAGGTTCTTCTCGTGCAGGCTGAGGTAACACTTGCCCGATACCGCCATACAGAGCGCACCGTGGGCAAACATCTCAATACGGATCAGCCTTCCCGAAGGACCTTTGATCTGCTGCTCCAGGATATCGCGATAAATGGCAGCCACCTGATCGAGGTTGAGTTCCCGTGCCAGCACCACCACATCGGCAAACTGCGCATAGAACTTCAACGATTCGCTGTTGGTGATGTTCAGCTGCGTGGAGAGATGCACTTCCACCCCGATGCTGCGGGCATAAACCATTACTGCCACATCGGCGGCAATGATGGCAGTGAGCCGTGCCACCCTGGCGGCATCAACGATCCTGCGCATCA
>DOBD01000027.1:0-186 GCA_003506275.1 Bacteroidales bacterium
CCCCAATATGCTCAGAGCCGCCGTTGAGGCCAAGAATGAAGGTATTTGCTTCCCCATCCTGTTAGGCAATGACGAACGCATTCACAAATTGGCCGATGAGCTGGATCTCAGTTTGGAAGGTATCGAAATCGTCAACCTCAGGCATGACAACCAGGCTGAACGCAGGGAACGGTATGCACACATCCT
>DOBD01000027.1:209-2701 GCA_003506275.1 Bacteroidales bacterium
GAACGCAACTATTTTGGCATGATGATGGTGGAAACCGGCGAAGCTGATGCCTTCATCACCGGTTTGTATACCAAGTATTCCAACACCATCAAGGTAGCCAAGGAAGTCATCGGCATCAGGGAAGGCTACAAACACTTTGCCACCATGCACATCATCAATGGTTCGAAGGGCACGTTTTTCCTGGCTGATACGTTGATTAACCGTCATCCTTCCACTGAAACGCTGGTGGATGTGGTGCGGCATTCAGCCAACACCCTGCGCTTCTTTGGCAAGGAGCCCAGGATCGCTCTCCTCTCCTATTCAAATTTCGGCTCGGACCAGGTGGGCAGCCCGGCCTCCGTTCACGAGGCCGTTGCCCGCGTGCAGGCCGATTATCCTGACCTGGCCATCGATGGGGAAATGCAGGTTAATTTCGCCCTCAACAAGGACTTGCGCGACAGGATATATCCGTTCTCCCGCTTGAAGGGCAAAGATGTCAACACCTTGGTTTTCCCCAACCTGAGCTCTGCGAACGCAGCCTACAAATTGCTACAGACGATGACAGACTGCGAATCCATCGGTCCCATCCAAATGGGGCTCAACAAACCCATCCACTTCACCGATGTGGAAAGCTCGGTGCGTGATATTGTCAACGTCACCGCCGTGGCTGTCATCGACGCCATCGTGGAAGCAAGCAAACAGAAATAAGGATGACCACCATGACCGTCAAGGTCATTCAAACCGAATGGCCTTGGCGGGGTTAATGTGGGAAATGAGGTGTGAAGGAATCAGCACCACGGCCATGGACACAAGGATGGTTCCCACATTGACAAACAGGATCCACCATCCATTGAGTTCGATGGGCACGGCGTCGACGTAATAAACCGACGGATCGAGTTTGAGTATGTGTGCGTAGTGCTGCAGGAAGCAGATGCCCAAGCCAATCACGTTGCCCCAAAACAAACCGATAGCCACCAGGTAGGTGGAATACGACACAAAAATGCGTCGCACCTGTCGATTGCCGGCTCCAAGGGCTTTTAAAATCCCGATGAAATTGGTGCGTTCCAGGATCAGGATGAGCAGGCCTGAAATGATGTTGAAACCTGACACGAAAATCATCAGCAGCAGGATGAGCAACACATTCATATCGAGCAAATCCAACCAGCCGAAGAGGTCAGGATTAAGTTCATACAGGTTGCGCATATAGTACACCTCGTCCGTAGCCGAAGCATAGCGGCTCATGGCTTGGTAAACAGATTCCTGGGTCTTCTCAAATGTCTTCATGGATTCAAAGAACACCTCGATACCTCCGGCTTGATCGCTTTCCCAGTCGTTTAATTGACGGATATGTCTGGCATCTGTCAGCAGGAACGCTTTGTCGTAACTGGTGAAGTGGGTATTAAATACGCCACTGACCTTGAATCGCCTGGCCGACTGGGCTTCGTCCCTGATGAAATAGGCCAGAAAAGCGTCACCGGGTTGCAGGTGAAGTAAATCCGACAAGTATTCCGAAATCAGTACATCGTTGGAAGGGTGACTGTAATCGGGAAAAGTACCGGCGACCAGCGCTGATGTAAGGAACGAAGCATCAAAACTGCTGTCGGCACCTTTGAACACCACTACCTGAAAATCATCCTTGGTTTTGATCATACCAGGCTTGGTATATTGCGGCTGCACATGCCGCACACCTGGTATGGCCCTGAGCTGTCCCAACAAGGAATCGGGCACACTCAAGGGGCTCATTTCATAGGAATAGTTGGAGTAGTAGCTGGCTATCTGTATGTGCGACCCTACCCCGATGACCTTATCCCTGACTTCGTTTTTGAAACCGTTCACCACGCCGATGGCCACCAACATGACAGCCAATCCGAGAGCGATACCGATGACTGCTATCTTGACGGCAGGACCGGTTTTCCGCCCCTTGGGCTTGTGATTGAAAAAAAGGCGGCTGGCGATGAAGTGTTCAAAACGCATATCAGAGGGTTCGGCCGGGATAAACAGCCAGTGCCTGTCGCAAGACTTCCAAAGCCTTGGCTAATTGTTCCTTGTTGATGACGTAGGCCAATCTCACTTCGTCCCTGCCTACGTTGGGTGAAGTATAGAATCCGGAAGCCGGGGCTATCATCACGGTCTGTCCCTCGTACTCAAATTCATCGAGTAACCAGGCACAGAAACGATCGGCATCGTCAATGGGCAAACGAGCCACGGTGTAGAAGGCACCCATGGGGATGGGCGTGTAACAGCCTGGGATACGGTTGATGGCATCGATGAGAAATTTGCGGCGTTCCACGTACTCGTTGTACATATCGAGCATGTATTCTTTCGGTGCATCGATGGAAGCTTCGGCGACTATCTGCCCCAACAAAGGAGGACTCAGGCGTGCCTGGCAAAACTTCATGACCGCATTGCGAACGGTCTTATTTTTTGTAATTAGTGCCCCTATTCGTATCCCACATTCACTGTAGCGCTTGGAAACAGAATCGACGAGTACTACATTCTCTTCCAGGTCTTTA
>DOBD01000203.1 GCA_003506275.1 Bacteroidales bacterium
CAAAACTGAAGGATAATGCCATGGGCCTGAACATCTTGCCTTCAACACCCGTTAAGGATAGTATGGGGATGAAAACAATCAGGATGATGATTTGACCGAAGACGGCTGAGTTCATCATCTTGCTGGCACCATCGAAGGCGATGCTGTCCATCAAGCGTTTTCGCACGTCGGGGCCAGCCCCCTCCAGTTCGCGTTTGTTGACACTGATGCGCAGCACAATGAACTCCACAATGATCACGGCNNTCGATGATGATACCGAAGTCGAGGGCTCCCAGGCTCATCAGGTTGGCGTCCACCCCAAACACGTACATCAGGGAGAAGGTGAACAGCAACGCCAAGGGAATCATGGAGGTAATGACCAGGGCCGACCTGAGGTTACCCAGTAACAGGAATACCGTGAGGAAAACGATGATGGCACCCAGAATGAGGTTTTCCACCACGGTCAATGTTGTTTTGGCCACCAAATCGCTACGATCGACGATGGGGGTGATGGTGACACCTTCAGGCAGGTTTTCCTGAATCTCGGCTACCCGCTCCTTTACGGCGTTGATCACTTCCTTGGAGTTGGCGTTCTTGAGCATCATTACCTGCCCCAGGATGGTTTCACCCTTGCCATTGGCGGTGATGGCTCCGTAGCGGTTGGCGTGTCCCTCCTGAACGGAGGCCAGGTCACGGATACATACCGGTACGCCCTGCGTTTGCTTGACCACGATGGCTTCAATGTCGGCCACCGATCCCACCTGGCCGTCGCCCCTGATAAAATAACTTTGGTTGGTCTTTTCAATGTAAGCGCCCCCGGATATGTGGTTGTTGGCCTCCAACGCTTCAAAGACCTCCATCAGGGTTACCCCCAGCGAGGCCAATCGTGTTGGCTCAATGGCGACTTCATACTGCTTGAGGAAACCGCCCCAGCTGTTGATTTCCACCACCCCGTTGATGCCCGATAAACGCCGTTTGATCACCCAGTCCTGGATGGTCCGCAGATCAGCGGCGGTGTATTTGTCTTCGTACCCCTCTTTCAGGTCAAGTGTGTATTGGTAAATCTCACCAAGACCAGTGGTGATGGGGCCCATTTCCGGTTCGCCAAAGCCTTCGGGTATCTTCGCCGTCGCACTCTTTATTTTTTCGGCGATGAGCTGCCTGGGTAGGTAGGTGCCCAGCTTCTCATCAAATACAATGGTCACCAGTGAGATGCCAAACTTGGAGACAGACCGGATTTCCTTGACACCGGGCAGGTTGGCCATCTCCATCTCTACAGGCGCCGTGATGTATTGCTCGATTTCCTGAGTGGATAAGTTGCCCGAGGTGGTGATTACCTGCACCTGGTTGTTGGTGATGTCGGGCACAGCCCCCACCGGAATGTGGAACACAGTGTAAAGGCCAAAAGCGGCTACTGTCAACGTGAATAGAATGACAATCAGCTTGTTCCGTATGCTAAAATCGATGATTTTCTCGAGCATAGGCTGGTGTGTTTAGTGCCCTTTGTGCGGTTTCGTCCGTTGATCGCGAGTGAGTCATAGGGCGTGTGCCTTACAAAAGTAGCAAACTAATTTCAAATGGAAAAAATTTTCAATAAAAAATAAAAAGGGCGTTTTTGTAGGTATTGTTACTACTGTAACTACAATCAACAAGTGACAGGTCGTTGTTGTTCATGAGGATTATTATCAACTGATAACCCCCTAAAAACACTATCTTTGACGATTCAAACCATGAGCACTAATCATCTCCCCCTCATTCATTACGTCGACCGTTTCGAAGGGAACTGGCCGGCCAACAGTCTCTGCGATATCGATGCGCTGGGGTATTGCTTTATCACGGCTGGTCCCGCATGGGCCGATTCACTGATGGCGCTACGCGACAGGCTGGTACGATTCGTTGGCTTGAAGCCATCAGTCAGTGAGAGGGCCTCAGACAAAAGTAAGCCTTCTTCCACTCATTTAGCTGCAGCATCCCAAGCCAAACGGTCCATTCACCCGGGTGATCAGTTGGGACCCTTTCGTGTTTACGCCAAAACGACGGACAGCCTGTTGTTGGGAGCTGACGATAGACACTTGAATTTCAGGGTCATCCTTCAGACTGCGCAGCATCCTGATACCTCATCCCACGCTACCACCTTCAGTGTCACTACCCAGGTTCAATTCAACAATACACTGGGACGTTTGTATTTCACGCTGATTAAGCCGTTTCATAAACAGATCGTTAAAGCAACGGTGAAGGGTATGGAGGGTTAAAACAGTCACCGATTCAATCCCGCCTTACGCGCTTGTGTGTGCTGGAATGGACGCTTGATGCTGTATTGCTTACCGTCTTTGATGAAGTTGGCCCCCGTTTGTTTGAACCAAAACGACACACCACTCTCCAAACAATGTGCGTGGAGGGCCAATACCCAGTTGTAGTAACAGGGTCTGGCCTGTGGGCCCGATTCGCCCCCCACGACCACTTGCTCCACCCAGGAGCCGATGTCGTAGGCGCTCACGTCAATGGGGCTCAGCAGCGGTTCGCAGATGAGGATTTTGTGTTTGATGGGTGCCGCTTTGTACAGAGGCAGACGTTCGTCGGCCCTGACCTGGTTTTCAATGGTGCAGCAAATGGTCACATGCTCGTAGCCGTTGCCCCAATCGTCGGGCAGGCTTTGCTGAAAGCGATCAATGCGTTTGGTGATGATCAGAAACCGAAGATCGCTGCGTTCCCGCATCATGGCCCAGGCTTCGGCACGCCAGGGGTCGGCGTCTTCCACGAAAAAATCGGACGTGAAACAGGTGTACACCAAACTGCCCGATGGTACCGAATACGCCCCGTTTTTTTTCCGCCGCACCGGTACGTCAAACTGCTTGGTTTTGGCCACCACCGTGCTGTCGAGTCCCCGTTTGGCATCGCCCCTGTACACGTAACAATGCTGACAACCTTCACTCACCTTGTGGCAACCATGCCACAGGTTCCACATTTTTGAGTTGGATTCGATGGCAGGAATGGGCATGGTGGTGGGTTTTCAATCTGCAATACTAGCAAAAATGAACGTTGGTGGCAAGGATGTGGCCTTTTTTTATGGCAACCTGCCCACATCCAACGCGTTTATCGGATGTGGGCAGGCAGGTAAGGTGTGTGAGAAACCTTAGGGAAGTTACAACGCCAACTCTTTTTTATCCATCAACGTGTGCTTGCCGGAACGGTATTGGTAGAGGCCAACCTGCAACGTGTTTGGTGNNCTTAACGGTGTCCTGATCGACCTCCGGATGGTTGAATCGGGTTTTCTGGTCTTCCCAAGTGCCTGAATTGACGTAGAGACAGGGCTCATGCTTCAGGTTGGTGTGGGTTGTTATCTTGGGGAGATGGGTGTGCCCAAAAATGACCATGCGGACGTCGGAGTGCTCGTTTTCGAAGTACTGCACCCTGGCCATGTCATCGATGAATCCTGTCTTTAGGCTACCATCGATGGCCTGGTTGATGGCTGTCATCACAGGCACATTGTTGTAGCGCTCCCGCTCATCCCAATTGGATTGGGTGAACAGATTATTATACAGGTTTGTCTGGATAGAGCCGTCCGCTGCGTTGTAGTGTCTTAACCCCCCAAATGCTT
>DOBD01000177.1 GCA_003506275.1 Bacteroidales bacterium
GGCAGGAACTCATGCAGCGGCGGATCCAGGAAACGGATGGTAACCGGATTGCCTTCCAGAGCCTCGTACAGAGCCTCGAAGTCGCCCTGCTGCATCGGTTCGATCTTAGCCAGAGCAGCCTTTCTTTCCTCAACGGTGTCAGAGCAGATCATTTCACGGAATGCTGCGATTCTGTCAGCCTCGAAGAACATATGCTCGGTACGGCACAGACCGATACCTTCAGCGCCCAGCTCACGAGCCTTCTTAGCGTCTGTCGGAGTATCAGCGTTAGTACGAACCTTCAGAGTTCTGTACTTGTCTGCCCAGCTCATGACACGGCCGAATGTACCAGCGATAGATGCGTCAACGGTCGGGATGATGCCGTCGTAGATGTTACCGGTAGAACCGTCGATAGAGATGTAGTCGCCCTCGTGGAAGGTCTTGCCAGCCAGCTCGAACTTCTTGTTCTCTTCGTCCATCTTGATGTCGCCGCAGCCGGATACACAGCAGGTACCCATACCACGTGCAACAACGGCAGCGTGAGAAGTCATACCGCCACGAACAGTCAGGATACCCTGAGATGCCTTCATACCGGTGATATCTTCCGGAGAGGTCTCCAGACGAACCAGGATAACCTTTTCGCCCTTAGCGTTCCAAGCCTCTGCGTCGTCAGCAGTGAATACGACCTTACCGCAGGCAGCACCAGGAGATGCGCCCAGACCCTTGCCCATCGGAGTAGCAGCCTTCAGAGCCTTTGCATCGAACTGCGGGTGCAGCAGAGTGTCCAGGTTTCTCGGATCGATCATCAGAACTGCTTCTTCTTCGGTCTTGTGTCCTTCGTCTACCAGGTCGCAAGCGATCTGCAGAGCTGCCTGAGCGGTTCTCTTACCGTTACGGCACTGCAGCATATACAGCTTCTTGTTCTCAACAGTGAATTCCATATCCTGCATATCGTGATAGTGGTTTTCCAGAGTCTCGCAAACCTTGATGAATTCGTGGTAAGCTTCCGGGAATTCCTGTTCCATCTGTGTGATCGGCATCGGAGTACGAACGCCGGCAACAACGTCTTCGCCCTGTGCGTTGATCAGGAACTCGCCCATCAGCTTCTTTTCGCCGGTAGCCGGGTCACGGGTGAATGCTACACCGGTACCAGACTCGTTGTTCAGATTACCGAATACCATCGGCATTACGTTTACTGCGGTACCCCAGCTGTACGGGATATCGTTGTCACGACGGTATACGTTTGCTCTCGGGTTGTCCCAGCTGCGGAATACAACCTCGATAGCCAGCTTCAGCTGTTCTACCGGATCAGACGGGAAGTCTGTGCCCAGCTGCTTCTTGTATTCAGCCTTGAACTGTTCAGCCAGAGTCTTCAGATCAGCAGCAGTCAGATCTACGTCGAACTTAACGCCCTTTTCTTCCTTCATCTTGTCGATGAGCTGCTCGAAGTACTTCTTGTCGACTTTCATAACAACGTCGGAGAACATCTGGATGAAACGTCTGTAGGAGTCATATACGAAACGCTCGAAAGCCGGATCCGGGTTGCCCTTGATCATAGCAGCTACAACGTCGTCGTTCAGACCCAGGTTCAGGATGGTATCCATCATGCCGGGCATGGAGGCTCTGGCACCGGAGCGTACTGAAACCAAGAGGGGATTTTCCACATCACCAAAGGTCGATTTCATCAATGTCTCCACACCCTTGATTGCATTGGTAACATCATCCTTCAGCAGTTCAACGACCTTTTCCTTACCCAGGTCATAGTATTCTGAGCACACGTCGGTTGTTATGGTGAAACCCGGAGGCACGGGCACTCCGATCAAATTCATCTCAGCCAGATTGGCTCCTTTGCCACCAAGCAGGTTTTTCATGGTCGCCTTGCCTTCAGCCTTTCCGTTGCCAAAGGTGTACACTCGTTTTGTTGTCATTCTGTGATTTGTGTTAATTTATAAATGAATGTTTGATTTTGCTATATCTGATGCGCAAAAATAACCATTTCCCTTCAATATTAAAACGGGTACAGCCATTTTTTTACGGGGCGCACTATCGTGGAAAAGCCCACTATTTTGTACTTTTGCACCTCCAGACACATACGTAGGTTCCACCCCCCTGATTCGACCGTCCATTGACCCGCAAAAAGAAACAATTGCCCATGCTTCAAGCCGTGACCATCACTGATGTCGCAGCTGAAGGCAAAGCCCTGGCCAGGGTAGACGACCTGGTCGTATTCGTACCCTTTGCCGCCCCCGGCGATGTGGTCGACATCCAATTGACCAAAAAGAAACAGCACTACGCCGAAGGGTATGTAGTCCAGTTAATTACCCCATCTGTCGTACGTGAAGAGCCTTTCTGCCGTCACTTCGGTGTCTGCGGAGGGTGCAAGTGGCAGCACTTGCCCTATCAGGCTCAATTGACCCACAAACACAAGCAGGTATGCGACGCATTGGAACGTATCGGCAAACAGACCTTACCGCCTAGCCAGGATGGTCACCTACTGGAGGTGAAGGATCTGACAGAGGGTACCTACCCCATTATAGGCTCTGCTCACACGCGTCATTACCGCAACAAACTGGAATTCACCTTCTCTGATGCCAGATGGATGAGCAAGGAGGAAATGAACACCAGCGAAACCATCACCAACCGTAATGCCCTGGGTTTTCACATTCCAGGTATGTTTGACAAGGTGCTGGACATCGACCAGTGCTGGCTGCAGGCCGAACCTTCCAATCAGATTCGTCTTGCCGTGAAGGCATATTGCGAAGCCCATGATCTTGCCTTTTTCAACCTAAGGCGCCAGGAAGGCCTGATGCGCAACCTCATCATTCGTACTTCGTCTACAGGCGAACTCATGGTCATCGTTGTGTTTTTCAAGGATCTGAAGCAAGAACGTGAAGCACTGCTTCAACACCTGAGCGACACCTTTCCTACCATCACTTCGCTGATGTACGTGGTCAATGAGAAGTGTAACGACAGCCTGAGCGACCAGGAGGTCGTATTATTCAGCGGTAAGGACCACATGATGGAACGGATGGAAGAGCTCTCGTTTAAAGTGGGACCCAAATCATTTTATCAAACGAATTCGGATCAAGCCTACGTACTTTATCAGGTTGCCCGCAAACTGGCCGGCCTGACAGGTGACGAGCTGGTATACGACCTTTACACAGGCACTGGCACCATCGCACAGTTTCTGGCCAAATCCTGCAAACAGGTGATTGGAGTAGAATATGTGCAGGAAGCCATCGATGATGCGTTGATTAATGCTTCACTCAACAACCTGACCAACACCCAGTTTTTTGCCGGAGACATGAAGGATGTCCTGACACCGGCTTTTGTTGAGGAACATGGTCACCCTGACGTGATTGTCACCGACCCTCCCAGGGCTGGTATGCATGAAGATGTAGTCAAGACCATCCTGATGGCGGCGCCCAAACGCATCGTCTACGTAAGCTGCAACCCGGCTACCCAAGCCAGGGATTTGGCACTGCTGAATGATGCCTATCGATTGGCCGTTGTCCAACCCGTCGACCTCTTCCCCCATACACAACACGTGGAAAATGTGGCTTTGCTGGTAGCCAGATAAAGANNTTCAGCTTCTTTCAGCCTTTGATGGCTATGGCTTCAATTTCAACCAAAGCCTTCTTAGGTAATTCCTTGACGGCAAACGCCGCTCTGGCTGGAAAGTCTCCCTCGAATTGAGTGGCGTAAACGTCGTTCATTGCAGCAAACAAACTCATATCGGCCAACAGCACCGTGGTTTTCACCACATCGCTCATACTGAAGCCAGCTGCCTCTACAATGGCTTTCAAATTGGCGAATACCTGGATGGTTTGACCTTGTATATCAGTGGCCTCTATGTGACCACTGACAGGATTGATGGGTAACTGACCGGAAATAAACAAGTGATTGCCTTGTTTGACAGCCTGGCTGTAAGGACCGATAGCTGCGGGTGCAGCCGTTGTGTTAATGATGGTTTTCATGTGTGTCATTTTTTAGAGGATAACGGGGTGTTAAAAACCCAACAGCAAACCGGCGCCTCCTACCAGCAAACCAACCAAAAAGTTGATGCCTTTGGTGGCGATAAAACCACGTTTGGATTCGGCCAGCAAGGGTAAGGAAGCATGACCGTCCTGGGTGATGGAATTTGCCAACAGGATACTGAAGGGTATGCCACCACTCAGAAACAAGGTAATAAACACCAGGTGAGGCCCTGACTCGGGTATCAATCCAATCAATACCGCCAATATCAACATCCAAAAGGCGTTTTCCCTAACCCAGGCCTGCATATCGACCGAATGCATCACAACATGAATGAGCAGCAGGGCTCCAAAGGTCCACAGGGCAATTTTGGGCACGTGTTGTTTGATGATGTGCCTCCACAGGTGTTCCTCAAGGAAGTGGTCGTTGACGATAAAAAAGGTAATCAGGACAAATAACCCCATAACAATGAACAAGTTGTTAAACCAAGCTTCATCGAAGGGAATGACGGCTGTGGTCGTTGCCCCGTGACCGTGATGGTCGTGTTCGAAAAAGCCGGTGCCCATGGCTAGTAAAATGAGGGATAGTCCGGTTATCAGCAAAACCCGGGTGAAACTGACGGGCTTGAAGTTGGATTGCCACCCGTTAAAGGCATCTTTCAAACTAAGGGCTTCATGGGCGTGCACCTGGAGGTGGTGATCCATATGCAGAGGACGTTTCACCTTGATCTTTAAGGCATCAAGTGTCACACCGACCACCATGGCCAAGACAAAGAGCAGGGCAAAGAGGAAAAGGGCTTTTCCTGGCATTCTGACCAGCATGACAAAGGCTTCATCACNNTCACCGACTCCACTGAGCATGGCGGCAACAAGAGCCCCAAAACTGATGGCTCCGTGCGTCCAAAGACTGACAACAGCAAAACCGCCGAAACAACCAGGTATCAAGCCGAGCAACGTGGCAATCAACACCTGAAGGGGTTTACGGTGTTGGAGCCAGTGCATCCAGGACCCCTTCGTAAACACGTTGATCAACTCGATAAACAGCATGATGACCACCACAAAACTAGTGATCATCAAGGTGTTTCGCAAGACATCAATCAGCAGGTGACCCATGAGAACGCTGTTTTATGGATTCGTACAACAACACACCAGCGGCTACAGACACATTGAGGGAGGCAATGCGTCCCAACATGGGCAAGCATACCAACTGGTCACATAATTTGAGGTGTTCAGGAGCCACCCCTGTATCTTCTGCGCCCATGACCAGGGCGATGGGACCTGAATAATCAGCCTTGGTGTATTCAAGTGCGCCCTTCTCAGTGGCAGCCACCAGCTTGACACCGGAATGTTTCAACAACATCATGGCCTCTCTCAAGGTATTTTCCCTGCATACCGGCAAGGTATTCAAGGCGCCTGCAGAGGTTTTGACGGCATCGGCATTGATGGCAGCCGTGTGAGTCGCCGGCACGACCAGGGCGTGTACCCCGGTGGCGTCACAGGTTCGGGCGATGGCTCCCAAATTGCGCACGTCAGTAATCCCGTCAAGCAAAACAAAAAAGGGCACTTCTCCCGATTCATAGATGGAAGGAATCAGATCTTCCAGTCGTTGATACGTGATGGGCGACAAAAAAGCCACCACGCCTTGATGATTTTTGGTCGTGACCCTGTTCAGCTTCTCCACAGGTACCCGCTGTACCGGGATGCGCAGACCTTTGAGCGCATCAAAGAGTTCAACCGATAAAGAAGACTCCAGGTTCTTGCGAATCAGAATCTTATCTATATCCTTACCTGCCAGGACAGCTTCGATGACAGCCCTGGTTCCGAAAATGAACTCTTGGCTGGACTTTGGCGCTGCCGGACGTTTGTTGTAGTACGTATTCATGTGAATGGTTTATGGATGATTGTCAGCCAGCAAATGTCTGGCGTTTAGAATGGCGGCCTCAGTCNNCTGAGCGGGGTAACGGTGGTTTGATTGGCAGCCTTGGTTTCGGTTTTGCGCACTTTGAAATGCTGTTGACCCAGCGCAGCAATCTGAGGCAGGTGCGTGATGCAGATGACTTGCCTATTGGAGGCTATTTCCCGCATGATCTCTCCCATCCTGTAGGCAATCTCACCCGACACACCAGTGTCTATTTCATCGAAAACAAGGGTTGAGAGTTGCAGGTGTTCAGCCATGATGGATTTGAGACACAACATGATGCGCGACATTTCTCCACCTGAAGCCATGTCTTCCAAGGGTTGCAACGGCACGTTCTTGTTGGCTGAAAAATGGAAGCGAACAGCATCGGCACCCGTAGGGCCCAGGGGTTGAGTCGTTAAAACAATGTCAAATTGGGCGTTGGGAATCCCCAACTGCTTAAGCATATTACGTAAACGCTGACTCAAAGGGGCTCCCACTCGCCGCCTGGCCTCAGTCAGGAGATTCGCTGTGCGAATAGCCTCTTTTTCAGCCTCTAATAGGGCCTTCTCAAGCGCAACACGGTTGTCGTCGGCATGCTCAATGGCTTCTAAATCAGCCTTGAGGGCATCCCTCAAAGACAACAACTCATCTGGGTGATTGACCCGGTGTTTTTTCTGAAGTTCATTCAGCAGGTTAAGGCGTTCGCCCACTTGTTCAAGACGGGCCGGATTGACTTCGACATCGTTGAGCAACACTTCCAGGTCGGCTGAAAGATCCTTGAGGTCAATGTAGGCCGTGAGCAACCGTTCCTCGAATTCGGCCATCCGGGGGTAGTGTCGCTTTAAGCTGTCAGCCTGAACATGTGCCTGGCGCAAACGAGTGATCAACCCACTGTCCTCAGTGTCCATCAGGTTAAACAAGTTACCCAGGCCTTGTTGTATCTCCTCGGCGTGGCTCAACAGGGACCACTCGGCCTCAAGGGTTTCCATTTCCCCAGCTACCAGGTTGGCGGTGTTGAGTTGATCCAATTGAAACCGGAGGTAATCTTCCTCCGCTTTTGATTTGGCCAGCGCTTCGTTCAAGGTTGCCAATGCTGTTTGCAGTCCTTTGAAGTGTTGGTAGGCACTCACATGGTTGGCCACCATGACGGGATCGCCCACCAGGGCATCAAGAATCTCCAGTTGAAATTTATTGGTACCGATCAACAGGTTCTGATGCTGTGAATGAATATCAATCAGTTGCAAGGTCAGATCCTTGAGTATTCCGAGTGTAACAGGTGAATCATTCACGAATGCCCTGCTTTTTCCATTTTCATAGATTTCCCTGCGTACCAAACACGTATCGGCACTGTATTCCAGATCGTGCTGATCAAAAAACGGGGCCAAATGACGGTCACTGATGTCAAACTCAGCTTCCACCAGACAACGTGTTTTACCTTCCTGAATGACTTTGACGTCTGCTCGCTGCCCCAGGATCAAGGATAGGGCACCCATTAAAATGGATTTTCCCGCCCCTGACTCTCCTGTAATCACCGTCATGCCCTTGTCCAACGACAAGGTGAGGCGCTCTATCAGGGCGTACTGTTCGATGTGCAAACGGAGCAACATGATCAACGG
>DOBD01000188.1 GCA_003506275.1 Bacteroidales bacterium
GTTTCGTATACCGCCTGCGCCGCAGTGTTTTACCGAATCACGAGCACCAAGGGCTCAATCGTTCGGTCGGCTCCATCCGGTCCTTTAACGACAATGTCTTCAAAAACAATTATTTGACCACGGTTGGTGCGTTGTACTTCGCGGAGCATTTCCGTGGTCAGGTTTTCACTGTCTGAGTCGTAATGATACATTTCAAAGCCGCGTTGCATGCTCATCTTAAACGATTGTACCTTGAATGTAAAATTGAACTCAAAGTCTTTGGGCATCAAAGTAACAATTTTTCCCGCACTTATGATGCTTTCCCTGTCTACAAAACCATCTTTTTTGTTGGCAATAAAGGGATGCGGGTCGGGCAGGGGCTTGACCCTGAACTGTTGGGTGCCCATGGGTTTCATGCCGCCGTTCACGTTGGCACTCACCGCCACGCTCACTTCGCGCACGTCGCCGGGGATGATGGCTATCCAGTTACCTTTGGTCTGGCCTGCTTTGAGCGTGCCCCTGGAGATAACGGGGAAGATGTTCTCAGCCGGTACACCCGATACGGAAATGGACAAAGGATTCTCCACCCCCACATACAACACGTTCATATTGATGGGGGAAATGGTAACTGATGGCTGAGCTACAAAATAATCAGTGTTGAAGTGGTAGGTACGTTCACGGCCGGAATTCGTGGGCACGCTTACGAAGCCAGCATACTTGTGTTGCCCCAAGCCGGAAACAGGAAACCGCACCATCAACCGACCGCCTTCCCTGGCAACGCGGGTGGCCTCTTCCCGCTTGCTCAGTGGCAGGGAATCGGCATTGTGCAGCACGAAAACACTGGGACTGGGGCTGTGGCTGGTATCATAGGCGGCCACGATGACCTCGGCCTCGTATTCGTCACCGGTAAATAAATAATCGGTCGTTGGCAACACCTTGGCCTCGATGCGGTCGTACTTGAAGTCTTCCTCAATGCTCTCCCTCAACAATCCGTTTACCACCTCCAATTCGGCGTTGTTCACCTCGGAAATAAACTTGTTGAGGATGGGGATGTCGGCAGCCAGGGGAATATCGTAAAAATGGTGCAACTCCCAATTCAACTTCTGCCCTCCTGCATCGCGGTAATCCCCCTCCGTTTCCAGGCCGAGGTTGATCTTGTCCCTGTATTTCGGTCCAATCAGGCGGAACATGCTGTCTTTGTAGGCAATCAAGCGGTTCTTGAGTGCCCTGGCCCTACCATTGGATCCATCCTCGGGCTTGCCTATCATAAAACGGGTGGGATTGGTGTAATCGTCTTTTTTCTTCAAACGATCAAACGGCCTTGTCCTGGCCGAGTCAATGGGAATACCTTCCGTGGTGGCAATCAGCTCGTCCCTGAGGTTTTCGATGTAACTCACCATACCCGCAGACAACCGCATGGCTTCCTTTGCCTTCTCCCAAAACGGCCCCACCTCGATCTCGTTGAGCATGTATTCCTTCTCCAGGTTGGCATAAGCGCCTTCCCGTGTACCCGCAAAGTTCTGATTGGTCAACACCACGCTGTCGTTCACCACCTGAAACCCCGTCAACACATCCTTCGACACGTTCAAGGCCAGCATAGCCGTCAGTACCAAATACATCATACTGATCATGCGCTGCCTGGGTGTCTCTTTTTGTCCTGCCATGCGGGCCGTTTAGTTGTTGACGATGGTGTAGATGATGTCGGTTGCTATTTGTAATTCCTCCAACTTCAGCAATTCAGGGTCGTAGTTGGGCGCCAACTCCCAGGAATAGGTCAGCTTATGCCCTACGCCCTCGCCCTTANNCTTCCGATGTTGGTAATGATGGGTTGAGGAAAGGAACCCAAGATGATGGGTTGTGTTGGCGTACCCACCTGCCCCGACCCATTACCCACATACGGATCAATCTTCAATTTGATGGTGATTTCTGCCGGCACATTGCTCATGCCCATACTTACATAAATGGAATTGGTCGAGCTAGGCTCCACCACCGAGGAATAATTGATCCAGATACTGGCTTCGCGGGGGGTGATGCGCTGAGTGACTGCGTCTTCGGTTGGTGCCAATGATAATTGCAAGTCCTTTCCCGCTAAACTCAAATTAGCCTTTGGGGGTATTCCAAGCATGACAGGTAGCTTCGTCTCATTGGTGTCAAAGCCGATTTTGGGTGGCTGTTGTGCGTAAGCGAGTTCTCCAATGATTATTCCTAACAACAAGACCATATTTTTACTGGCCCACCAGTTCTTGGTTGGAAGCGAAAAAAAACCAGAGCAGAGTGACCAGAGACCACCTATTGACATACCTTATTTGGTTTGTCCGTTAAACGAAAAAGAAAACACAATGCAAATATACCGTTTTTTCAAATAGTATCAACTTGTTTTCTGGGCGTTTACAACCTATACAACCTATATTGTCAATATCTTCTTCAAATGTTCTTTGGATCTTTTGCCCGACCTCCTTTTTTAACACTTCAAGAACTGTCTCTTCTTTGGCCAGTTATTAATTAACACTATATTTGTTGCACCAAATAGTTTCCTTTCGCTGGCTTGTTACGCCTTGTCTTGATGTATTCATATACCTATTATATTGAGAGTGACAAAAATTTGATTTATATGACCATGAAAAGGCATGCTCCAATTCTTCTTTTAATAGGCTTTTTTCTGGCAACAACCTCAGCTAATGCTGTTATTACTAGAACTTACACTTTCAAAATCAAAATTCCGGACATCAAGATGATGAGAATCATCACACCAGGGGTGACCGGAACGATACATTTAGAACTAAACGCTTTTCAAGCTGGCGCACCTGTTGACCCAACCGGTACTGCAATTAACAGTAATTCCTGGCTACAGCTAACTTCGATTGCACCCCTTAATGAAACACGAAAAGTTGTTGTTCAGGTGACAGATGGTACGAATGTGCCGTTAGGCACGCTGCTTTATCTGTCAGCTACTGGTTGTACAACGGGTGATGGAGCGCGAGGTACGGCCTATCAAAATTTGGAATTGTCCAGTTCGACGGCAAAAACCTTAATTGATGGTATTGGTAGTTGTTATACAGGAACCGGCAATACTGAAGGCTACAATTTAACCTATTTGTGGATGCCAGATCCTGAAAATATTGATAAGTTGGTTGCTTTTTCAAGTTATCAGATATATGTAACGTATACATTTACCAGTTATTGATTGGTTTTTTTGGAGCTTTGGGGTCGCTCGCTATGTTGCTACAATGTGGCTTTTCTTTGTGTCTTGGCTCTTTGTATCCTTTTTGTATCCTAGTTTCCCCTATTTTGTATCTCTTATGTGGCCCTTTTTTTTAATGGGTGACAAAATTTGCACTACTTTTGTTTCGTCAATTAGTATCCAATTACAAAGAAATAATCAAACAGACTAACATTTAATTGTAATAGTATGAAAAAGTATGTAGTGTCTATTATTTTATTGGCCGCTTTGGTAGCGCCTCAGGGATTGTTTGCAGATGACTCTCAATCAACTCAAGCAATAAACATGAGCGTTGGTGGGGCTGCTTTGATTAAAGTGGTAAAATCAGATGGAAGCGAAACGGCTCCAATTTCTTTATCACTTGGTGGGCCGTCCGTTGCCGGTTCTAGTATTGACTCACTTGCCGAAGACGCAACTACCCGTATGAGGTTGACCAATTATGTGGCCTCGGGTACTTATAGAAAAATCCAAGCAGAACTTCCATCAACGGAGAGTAGTACTTGGGCTTCTTCCAATACACGCTTGCAGGTAGAATTACAGGCCCCCGCAAATGCAACAGCGTTATCTCATTTTAGAAATTATACCAATGCAGATGACTTGCAAGGTTTGCAAACGTTAGCCGACAATACTGGTACCAAAGGGGCACAAGATTTGGTCAAAGGCATTCAGACTGCCTGGTCTGGAACCGAAGCGAATGATGGATATGTAATTAGGTATGTTTTTACTCAGGTGAGTTTTGCTAGTGAGGCACAGCCTGTTCCATCTACAACGGTTACTTTTACCATTGTTGAAGATAAATAATCTTGCTGTCTGTGATGTTTTCATGAACTTACCAAAGCTGGTTAAGCAATGAAAATCCTACATATTCTATTACTCTTGTTCGCAACCTCATTGTCTGTGCTTGTCAAGGCTGCAGATAGCGAGGTTGCAACACAGGAAATTACCCTAAATGTAGCCAGCACAGCATTACTTGCAATCTCTGGTCCTCCTGTTGTGCTTCAAATGAATGGGGCCGCTGAAGCCGGTGATGCGGTGTCTGAGGCCGTAGAAGATCAGAATACCAGGTTGCGCATAACATCTCTGGTGACTGGAAGTGAAACTCGTTCTATCTCAGCTAAAATATCTGAATCACCTATTGGAACCCGATTGCTTGTATCTTTGCTGGAACCTAACGAGAGTTTCGTGAACCGCACTGAAATGGGTGTGCTAAAGGGGGAACAAGAATTGGGCATTAATGATGTGACACTGATAGATCAAATTGGAACGTGTTGGTCTGGAAAGCAAGATGGAGATGGCTACGTGATTAAATACAAATATGAAGCCATAGAAGGTGCTACCGTTTTAAGAGGAGGGAGCATTACAATCACATATACCATTTTTGAGGCTTCGCCTGAGTAAAGGGTAGCCTATGAATAACAGGGTTTTCATTTGGGTGCTGTTACTGCCTTTTATCTGCAGTAGGTTGGAGGCTCAGGAAACTGTTGTTGAGTTAAAAAACACAGCAACTGCGAACGTTTTGCTGGGAGTGACAGAGGTTTCATTGATTCGTGTCAATGCGCAAGTTATATCCTTACAGTTGAATCAACAGGAGGCCGGTATGGCTGTTGAGTCGTATAAAGCCGATTCATCCGCACGGTTGCACATCTCTTCTTTAATTTCATCGCAGCCTCGCTACTTGACAGCAAAAATAACAGATGGTGATGTTCCGGATGGAACCGAACTAAAACTGGTGGCGTTAAATCCCAATGCCAATTTTGTAGGACCATGGGGCATTTTTAGTCCTGAGGTATCGTTGGACAGAACGGATCGTATCATCATTTCTAATATTGCTACCTGTTATTCGGGAACTGAAACTCAAGATGGTATTCCTCTAAAATTTATCTACAGTTTGAACACTGACAGAGCAACCTATGGTTTAATTAGAGCGACACAAGGAAATAATATCGTGGTTACCCTTACCTTGTCTCCCAACCAATAAAAGGGATATTTTTCTATATGTTTTTACTTCTATGGGGTGTTTTTTATCAAAAAATATAGTTTTTTAGGGTGGAATTAGGTTTTTTTCGAAACTTCGAATACATTTGCGCTGTATCCTTCTTTTAAATGTCAATTTGAAGACCTCAAAACCTATTTCACCATGTATAACATTCGGGTAACATTCTTTCTTCTTTCTTGCTTGATTTTTGTTTCAACTGCTATCAACGCATCAGTCGAAGTAATTGGAAGTTTGAAGCACTCTTTTATATGCTCTCCAGGCCAGACAGTGAGTGGCCAAATTCGCATTCAAAACAGCGACCCCGTTGATCAAGAAGTACGCATCTACCAAACGGATTATGTGTATAATTATCTGGATCAGACGTTTTATGATGCTCCAGGAAAAGAAAACGGAAACAAACGCTCAAATGCGGCTTGGGTTGATTATAGCCCGAAAACGGTGATATTGAAGGCTAAAGAATCGTCCAATGTTGATTTTCAAATAACAGTACCAGCTACTGATACCATCAATGGGACTTATTGGAGTGTTATAATGGTAGAAGGAGTATCGCCCATTGATCCTAATCAAGCTGGTCAATTGAATATTAGAACAGTTACCCGTTATGCTGTTCAATTGGTAAATGAGGTGTCGAACCGTGGTGAAGGGAAGTTAACGTTTATGGAGCCGACGTTACTTCAAACTGACAGTACTAAGCTTTATCTGGCTGTAGACATACTCAACGAAGGAGATCGTTTTGTTGCTCCCGAGTTGAACATGGAATTGTACGATGAAGAAGGCAATCTTGCCAAAAAGATAACCTTGGAGAGGAGAGGACTCTTTCCTCAAACATCTGTACGTTTCAGGTTTGACTTGGAAGGACTTCCATCCAAAAAAACGTATACAGCTATGATTGTCGCAGCTGGTCAGGATGACGATGTCTTCGGACTCGAATATACGCTTTACTTCTAATCGAAGTCCATAGATATTAAACATTTTACCACTTGACACGTGTAAGATTACAGTTTTTTTTTATACTATTTTTAACTACGTCTTTTGTCAAGGCTGAAGGTATATCTTTTAAGATTCTTAATAATGTGGTAAAAGAGGTTCAAGCTGGAACAAGCGTGAACTTAATGGCACAATTTTCGAATCAAGAAGCCCGGGAGCAGTTGGTTGAGGTAAGGATTAAGGCTGATGAAGCTGGTTGGAAACTCCTTACGGACTATTCATCATTAATTTTACCAGCAGGCAAGAACATTAGAAAAATCGTGGGGATTTTTGTTCCTTATAGTCAAACAGCTGGTTCCGTCGCTGTTGTACTTGAAGTGGTTGAAAAGACCAGTGGTAGAGTCATTTCCACTGAGTCTTATGAATTTGCTGTGCAACCTCGATATGTCGTTGCAATGGATGTTGTAAGTGCTCCTACTCAACTTTTTGCGGGAGACACATCATCTATTGTTTTTTTGTTGAGAAATGAATCAAACCTTGACGTTGAAACAAAGTTTAGTCTGAGGGTTGGCGGTGAGGTGATGTCAGAAATAATACCCATAAGGAAGGATGGCTCACATTTGTATCGCTACCCTATAAAAGTAGAAAAAAAGCTAGCAGCCAACGAGCAACGTTCCATTATGGCAAACGTTAGTATTGACGGTATGGATGGGACCTATAAATCTACCCACCTTCAAATGGATGTGTTTCGTGTAGGTCAAGAAAAATTTGATGCGTATAATCGTTACAACATTAATATAACAGGTATAGGTGCTGTCACAACTGCTTATGGTAACCCAATTTATAGCGGCATGTTTGATGTGAATGGATCAGGATTTCTGGGCAATCCTGAATCAAACAGGCAATTAGATTTTAAGATACGAGGCCCAAACAGAAACGGGAATCCCTTGTTCGGGATGAATGATGAATATTTTGCACGCTATGCATCAAAGTTGCTGGAAGTTTCTTTAGGAGACTACAACTATGGCATGAGCAATTTGACAGAATCGTCCCGTAGTGGTCGTGGGGTTGGCTTGCTTGTCAATTTAAATCAGTTCTCAATAGGTGGATACTATTCAATACCTCGTTATTATCCGTTAATCCGTCAAATTTATAGCGGTTATGCTATGTACAAATGGAATGAAAAAAACGAGGTTAAAGCGGGAATTCTTTCAAAGTTGGATACATTGAATCATTTAGTCAGTATGGTCTCCGTGTCAGCCAGGAATCGTTTTTTTCCATGGCTGAATACCAATTTTGAAATCTCACTAGGAGAAACTGGCTCCAAACTCCAAAAGGCATATAGAGTGGGCGTATCAGTCAGCTCCAAAAGAGTAGGATCCTCGGTTGATTATACATATGCTGATACAGATTTTCCAGGCTATTTTAAAAATACACAACGATTGTTCAGTTATTTGACATTTAATTTTAGCCCTTTAACTTTATCATTAAACTTCAATACCAGTCGAACCAACCAAGCACTTGATACACTTGCGTCAAAACCTCCTATCACACAAGGGGCTGGTGTCACAACAAACGTACGATTTCTAAAGTACTTTTCTTTGAATCTTGGAGGCATGATGTCAAGCTCAAAAGAAGACTCACCTGTTCCCCTTTTTGACTATCAGCGCTACAATGGGCGATTAGGTTTAAACGCAAATTTTAATAAATTTGGGCTGACATTACATGGAGATGGCGGCAAATTGAGGAATTACCTGGTCGATAACGGGACAACGATGACCAACTTCTTTACGGTTAATCTATCATCTTATGTTTCAATCAAAAATTACTTCATGGCAAGTGGAAATGTTAGTTATCAAGCTGGTCAGAAGGGTATTACAGGCTCAGAAACCATGTATTATGGTATTAGTCTAGCTACTGATTTTAGTGAAAAGTATAGCTTTTCCTTATCGTACAATAGTAATTTTGAATGGATGTATTATTCAAGTGATCGAAACCTTCTTTCATTAAGTCTGAATGCAGCTATCAACGATAATAATAAAGTGGCATTTACAAGTAATTACAACTTGATGAAGAACACATTAGATAATAAAACGTTCAATGCACAGCTACGCTTTACGCATACGCTTCGTGTACCCATTTCAAAGAAGAAGGATGTTGGTGCATTGATTGGAAAACTTGTAAACATGGGCGTTGAGAGCGTGGCTGGAGTGAGGGTAAGTTTGGGAGGACGAATTGCGATAACAGATAAAGATGGCAATTTTAAATTAGGTGGTATACCTGTGGGTGAGCAAACGTTGATTGTTGATGGAACAAGTTTTGGATTACACACGATACCAGAAAGGGCTGGTCCTTATGTTGTAGAAATCATTCCAGCAAAGACAATCAATTTTGAACTATCGGTTACAAAATCCGCCCGTATTGAAGGAGTTTTTCAAGTTGAGGAGGATCAACGTGCCAATCAAAAAGGGTTTATTCAAGTGAATGAGCGTTTAGAACGTCTGGTCGTTGAAGCAAGTTCGGATAAAGAAACCTACCGGGTGTTGTCTGATGTAGATGGAGGCTTTCAATTTGAGGATCTTAGGGCTGGTATTTGGAATGTGAAGGTGTATCCAAATGGGTTACCAAAAGGATACAATTTGCTTACTCCACAGTTTTCAATTACTTTAGCTCCCGAACAGAACGAAAAAATTGTTGTTAAAGTAGAGAAAAAAGCAAGGCAAATTCAATTTCAACGGAAATTTTAATTCTGTAGTTATGAAAGAAAATCATAAAATTTATTATTTGTTGATTTATTTATTCATTATACCATTAAGTGTGCTTTCACAGAACAACCCTAGTTTCTCACTAAATGGAACGATTAATTCTACTAATAATCTTGCTTTAAGTGCAACAACTGCTGGTCAGAATCCAGTTGATTTGAGTTTGTTTAATACCAGTAGTGGTGCGAACACAAAAATGTCAATGAAATATAAGTGGCCTTTCCTGGGTACGTGGGGTGAAGAAGACACCTATCTTAATGGTGCAATATCTGTTGTTTCGTCAGAGGATATACCTACTGGTTTATTGTGGACAATTAGAGCGTCAGAAGTATCATCAACTTATGGACAAACTGGTACTAGCACCGGTAACCAAACAGTTGGAACGCAAAGGAAGATTCTAATGAGAAGCATATGGAGTACAAGTACTGGTTGGCTACCCTTCTGGGGTGCCAGCACAGTCACTAGCACCTTAACGCAAATATTATCAGTGACAAACTTTGCAGATATTCACCCCACACCGAATGGGAACTATCAAACGTTTGTATTGACGTTTGAGTTGGATAATCAATATTGATTCCTTTAGGTTGATTAGTTTTATTCCACCCCCACCGTTATCGTTACCGTCACCGCTCTGCCTTTGAGGGATTCGTAGGCTGAGGTTTTGGCGGGGATTTCGCATTGATATTCGAGGACGTAGCCGTCGTTAGCGGTTTTTCCGGAGAAGCAGGTGCCTATGTCGGAGAGGATGGTTTTGCCGATGGTGCTGAGGGCGACTTGGGTGGCTGTGTTACCGGGGTCGCCTTTGAAGTTTTGGGATGGCGGTTCGACGTTGAGCTTGAGGACAGTGCCTTTGGGCATGTTGCCTGAGGTGATGGAGGCACTCATGGTCCTGGGGTTTTCCCGCGAGGTGATAGACGACATGCTCATCCTCGTATCCCTGTTGAACAGCGTGGTCTTAACNNACAAAGGCGGCGTGGGGTTGGGAAAGGTCGAAGGAAGCGAGGGGTTCGTGGGTGCGGACTTGGACGATTTCCGGTAATTTGGCTGAGGACGTGCTATTGGCGATTTGCCCCATAATAAAAACCTGGCCCTGACCCATCGCGCTGGTGGCGAAGAGAAAGAGCAACAAGCTCAGGAGGTAGGAGTGGCATTTCGGTTTCATAACACAGGTGGCCGGAAGCGTAGATGTGATGCCTTCCAATCACACTGTAAACATAGTCACAAGGCCCTTTTTGGGGTATAAGGGGATATTCCAATGAATGGGGAAATAGGCTCAAAAAGGTGTCAGTTACTGGGTGGCCGCCATGTAGGGGAAGGGGAAGACCATGTAGGGGAAAGTTACACCCGAGTCAAAGCACACGCCCTANNTCAAAACACGTTTAATCTGCAAAATCCGATAAACTGTAAAAAAACATGTTAAAGAACATACTTTTTTGCAAAAACACTTGCGGGTTAACCTTCCGGGCGCTATCTTTGCACTGTGTTTTTCATGGTATTAGATTTAAGGTAAAGGAAGATTGGTTATCGTGAGATAACCTTCTTTTTTTTGTATACATTTGCTGCAAACCTACGCTACGTGCAGCTATGACAACCAATAAACATCCTCAAAAACCGTCCGCATTTTCCCGTTTTGTTCGCAAACACCCGGTTACCACCACCATTATAGCCGGTATTCTTTTAGCCGGCATTGTTTGGCTGTGGAAAGATATGGAGGCCTCCGTAGAACAAAAACGGTTGGTCAAGGCGGCCAACGAACAGATCCAATCCAACCAGGAGACGGCCTTAAAATTGTTGGCCAAGCCTATGGTGTGGAGCATCAGGGCAGAATGGATGAGGGGCAATAAGGAGCAGGTAGAACTGATGCTGGTCGATGTCATCAAGGGTTCAGATGTGCAGTACATCCATTTCCTGGATATGAACGGCAAGGTCATCGTATCGACCGATAAACGCCTGGAGGGGTTGACACTGGAAGATCCAGCCGTTAACGCGGCATTGAACACTGATACGACTGTGTTGCTGCCGAGAGATAAAAAAACAGAAGCCACTGTGCTAGTGGCTCCTGTGATGGGTTATGACAG
>DOBD01000258.1 GCA_003506275.1 Bacteroidales bacterium
CAACCGACCGGCATGGCTACCGGAAGGCTGAAAAATCAGGCAAAGATAAGGATTAATAACTGGGCCGTCAAAACCCTCAGAAACATCGTGACCGGATAAACGGTGGAATAGGCAACGGCTGGCAGGTCGTTGTTGCTCGTTTGATTGGCATAGGCCAAAGCAGGGGGGTCGGTGGTACTGCCGGCCAATAAACCCATGATTTCGAAGTAGTTCATTTTCAAGAAACCCCTGGCGATGGATCCGACAATCAACAGGGGAACTATGGTGATGCACAGCCCCATGCCCACCCAAATCAATCCGTTGGTGGTAAAGACAGTCTCTACGAAATGGGTGCCGGATGAAAGGCCCACGCTCGCTAAGAAAAGGGTTATGCCCACTTCTCGCAGCATGAGGTTGGCACTCATGGTGGTGTAGGTGTTCAGGTGAAATTTTGGCCCAAAACGCCCGATGAGTATGGATACGATCAGTAAACCGCCGGCCAGACCCAGTTTGACGGCTTGGGGAATCCCGGGAATGGTGAAGGGGATGCTACCCAACGCTACACCCAGCGCGATACCAATGAATATGGGTGTCAGATTGGGATGATCCAGGCGTTTGAGTGAATTACCAAGTACTTGTTCCACGTTTTTGATGGCCGCCTCAGGACCCACCACCATGACACGGTCGCCAATCTGCAAGGTCAGTGATGGAGTAGCCAAGAAATCCACACCGGCTCTGTTGATACGGGTGATGTTGATGCCGTACGTTTTACGAAGTTGCAATGAGCCCAGTGTTTTGCCGTTGACTGCCTCTTTGGTCACCAGGATCCGCCTGGAGACCAGATTGGATTCTTCCTTGTACCAATCCATCTGGACTTCCTTTCCCAGAAAAGCCAGTACTTTGGTCCGTTCGGTGGTTTCCGTGGCGACAAAAACGAAATCGTTCTCTTCAAGGATGGTCTCGGAGTTGGTCAGTGCAATGACGCCATCTTGTTTCTTGATGCGGGAAATGACATAGTTCTCATCCAGCAAACCTGTGACAAATTGAACCGTTTGACCAAAAATGGCTGGGTTCTTGATTTGAACGGAGAATAGGGCAAAATTGCTGTTCTGGTTGTTCTCTGCTTCAACGCGTTCCCTCTCTTTGTCCATCTTAATACGAAATAAATAGCGTATCAGGATGGTACCCATGATGATACCGACAACCCCCAAGGGATAAGCGGCCGCGTAACCCAACGCAATTGTAGGATCTGTCTGGCCGTGTATTTGGTGATAGGCTTCCTGGGCAGCCCCCATACCGGGCGTATTGGTGATGGCACCAGACAATATACCGACAATGGTTGAGATGGGGTAATCTGTCAAATAGAAAAAGACAATGGCTATGGTAACACTAAGCAGTACGATGCCCGTTGCCAAACCGTTTAATCGAAGACCGTCTTTCTTGAACGAGGAAAAGAAGCCCGGGCCTACCTGTAATCCAATGGAATATACAAATAAGATCAAACCGAATTCCTTGATGAAATGGAGGATGTGTGACTCAATGGTCATGCCGAAGTGGGAGAGGATGATCCCGACAAACAAGACCCAGGTGACGCCAAGGGAAATGCCGCCTACCTTGATCTTTCCCAAAAAAACACCAGCGGCAATCACGATGCCCAATAAAAAAATGGTATGCGCTACAGAGTTCTGCCACACCAGATCATAGAACCAGTCCATGTAAAACGTTGTTAGTTAACCTACTAGAAATAATGAGAACCTATAAAGGCCTTAAGAACCACCTTGCTGTAAAGAAGCCATTTTTTCAGACCGCGAAGGTACATATTTATCCATCTTAAACGTAAAATAGATGCGCCACAAACAAAGTTGTTAACATACATTAACATATTTGCCAACTACTTGACAAAAGAGGGGTGCATCAACGCTGTTAAAGATTAAACTCAAGGATACATTTATAAGGCCATGGTTTTGTTTACTTAAAAAAATAACGGATATTTGTTCAATCCAGCAAACAAATACCTTGATGAATACACGTTTTTATACTTCTTTTCAGCGGTTTTTACCAGTGACGTTGTTGTCTCTGACACTGTTCACTCTTTCCTGTGGCCAAAACGAGACCTCGCTGCGTGAACGGCTTGACCTCTCCGGTGACTGGCAATTTTCAACCGATGCAGCCAATGTCGGAGTCAAGGATGACTGGTATGCAGTACCCTTTAAGGAAAGCCTGGAATTACCAGGCACCATGGATCTGGCTGAAAAAGGTCAGCCCGTCACCAAGGTTACTATCAGCCAGTTGAATCGTCGTTTTACCTATGAAGGCCCCGCTTGGTACAAGCGTGAAGTGACAATTCCGGATCATTGGAAAGGAAAAGGCATCCGACTCTTTTTGGAACGAACCAAACAGACCATGGTTTGGGTAGACGACCGGTATGTTGGCGAGAATCCGCTGTTATCGACACCACAAACGTACGATTTGAGCGCCTATTTGACACCTGGTAAACACACGCTGACGATCAGGGTGAATAATGATTTGCGATTAACCCCTTTTGGCAACGTACATCTGTACAGTGATGATACACAAACCAACTGGAATGGTGTCATCGGCTCCCTCTATCTGGAGGCATCTTCTATCACCTACATACGAGATGTGCGCATCAAGCCGGATTTTGAAAAGCAACGTATTCAAGTTAAAGTGTCTGTGGTCAATCCACCTGCAACTGGCAATATGACAGTAAAGCTTGGCCTTACAAAAAGGCTTGGAGAGTTGAAGGTCAATGTGTTACCAGTTACTTACAAGGTGGAGGCTGACTCGTTGTTCACGTTGAACTATGATATGAGCGGTCATATGCAGCGCTGGGATGATTTCCGACAACCGCTGTTTGACCTGACTGTGACGTTGACGGATAATGACAACCGATTTGAAGATAATTTGACCACTCGTTTTGGCTTACGTTCGTTCAAGGCTGTGGGTACTCAATTTGCCATCAACGACAGAATTACTTTCCTGCGTGGAAAAAACGACGCCTGTGTGTTTCCCATGACCGGTCATGTTCCTATGGATGAGGACAGTTGGACTGCTTTGTTCCAGACCGCTAAAGAGTGGGGTATCAATCATTATCGGTTTCATTCCTGGTGTCCGCCTGAAGCAGCGTTCAATGCTGCCGACAAAGCAGGGATGTTTTTACAGGTTGAGTTGCCCTTTTGGGGTCAATTGAAAACGGGCCCGGTCTATCAACATTTATTGGCTGAAGGTAAAGCCTTGTTGAGAGCCTATGGCAACCACCCTTCGTTTGTCTTGTTTTCCATGGGAAATGAGATAGGTGGCGATCTGACGGCGGCTGCCAACCTGATGAATACCTTGAAGCGGTTCGACAACAGACCTTTGTACACTCAAGGCACCAATGCAAACATAGGTTATGCAGGCCCTGTCTCCGGCGCAGATTTTCATGTGGCTGCCAGAACGCCTTCCATAGGAGACAATCACGCGACTCATGCCAGGCTTTCGCAGGCTTTCGCGGATTCCAAGGATGGGGGCCTCCTCAACAGTGTATCTCCTTCTACCCAACTTCGGTTAAACAATGCAGTCAAGGCAACACCGGTTCCTTTGATGGGACATGAAGTGGGTCAATACCAGGTTTACCCTGATTTCGACGAGATCAACAAATACAAAGGGGTTTTAAAAGCCTCAAATTTGGCGTATTACAAGCAGAAACTGAAAAATGCCGGGATGCTTGATCTGAACAAGCGGTTTCAGCAGGCCTCAGGTGCCTTGGCTGTTTTATGTTATCGGGCTGAAATCGAAGCAGCCTTGAAAACGCCGGGTTTGGCTGGTTTTCAATTACTTGACTTGCAGGATTTCCCCGGACAGGGAACGGCTTTGGTCGGTATATTGGATGCCTTTATGGATAGCAAAGGGCTGATTGAACCGTTGGAATGGCGTCATTTTTGCAACAACGTCGTACCATTGATGTCATTTGACAAGTACTGCTGGACTGCCGATGAAACCTTTGTAGCAACGGTGGAAGTGGCCAATTATGCCAACAATACCATCAATCATGCCATCAAATGGACTCTAAGCGATGAAAAAGGTTCGGTGTTGAAATCGGGTTCCCTTTCAAAGATGGCTCTCAAACAAGGTCAACTAACCAAGGTGGGAACGCTTCGTCTGCCGCTGAGTGGTTTGGCATATCCTTCCAACGTTTTTCTGAGCGTTTCCATTGATAGCACGGAATATGCCAATTCCTACCCCATTTGGGTGTATCCGAAATCCTTGGCGTTGAACACCAAGGATGTGTTTGTGTCATCCTTGTTGAATAAGGCCGTCATGAACCAGTTGGAGGCAGGAGGCAAAGTGCTCCTCATGCCAAAAACCACCAGTTTGCTGGGCTCCAGTGTGGCTGGCATGTTTACACCCGACTTTTGGAACTACGGCATGTTCAAATCCATCAGTAATGCCAACAACGCGCCGGTTTCTCCTGGCACGATGGGCTTATTGATGGACCCCTCACACCCTCTGTTTGCATTGTTCCCCACCGATTATCATACCAACTGGCAATGGTGGCACCTGTGCAAAGAAAGTCGAGCCTGGAACATCAGTTCGCTTGATTCGACGTACAGGCCTATTGTACAAGTTATTGATAACATGGAACGTGTGAATAAACTGGCCATGATTGCCGAGTTTAAGGTCGGGTCCGGTAGATTAGTGGTGTGTACGGCCAGGCTGAATGACATGCCGGATAGACCAGAGGCACGCCAGCTGTACGGCAGTATCCTGACATATATGCAATCATCAGCCTTCAAACCCACGTACAGCCTCACACCGGACAAACTGAAGCAGCTGATCAGTTATACCGTGACAGGAAGGCGTTAATGATCAATTTTATGGAAAGCTATTCTACGGAGAGCATGTATCCCAAGCTTCGCATGGTTCGGATTTGAACCTTGCTTTCGGAGGATAAATACTTACGAATGGAGTAGATGAAAACATCCAACCGTTGTTGTGTAAAGAATTTCTCACCGCCCCAGATGGTTTCGGCAATAACGTCCTTGGGTACAATTTGATTGATGTTTTGGCACAACAATTCCAGCAGCTTGGATTCTCTGCCTGACAGATTGATGAGCCCCTCTTTGGTTGATAGGGTTTGTTGAGGGATATTGAATTCGATCTGTCCCAACATGATAAGGCTGGTGTCGATTTTTCTGTTATCTTCTTTTAAATGAATCCGTTTAAGCAGGCTTTGAATGTAGGCATCCAATTCATCGGGTAAAAAGGGCTTTTTGATGTAATTGTCTATTCCCAGTGAATACGCTTCCAATATGGTTTTGCTGGATGAAACGCAGGTTTCAAGAATAATGGGCACTTCGTCGTCTATTTCCCTGATTCGTTGCACAAATTCCAAACCTGACATTCTAGGCATCTCTATGTCAGATACAATGATGTCGGGTTGGAAGGATTCAAAAACCTCCAGGCCTTTTTGTCCGTTATTTACCCAAACAACATCGTAATTACCGATGAGCTCCATGCCTTCTTTAATAATAAAGCCCAACACTTCGTCGTCTTCTACCAGTAGTAATTTTATCATATCAACGTTATTTATTGGGGATTTCAATAATAAATTCACTGCCTTGTCCTTCTTGGCTGAGTACATTAATAGAACCCTTGTGAGCTTTTATGACTTTGTGGACATAATTGAGTCCAATTCCAAATCCATCAATACCTTTCCCTTCAACTTTGTCGCCACGTTCGAATTTCATAAAGATATGCTTGAGTTCTTTTTCACTCATGCCAAAACCATTGTCCTTAATGGAAAGCCGTAGTTTGCCTTTTTCCTGGTGGCATTCAATGTGTATGTTAATTTGTTCATTTGAGTATTTGATGGCGTTGTCAATCAAATTACTCAACACGTTTTCCATCAATACAGGATCCAACAGGCCTACTAAGCTAATGGGGTCAATCTGAGTGGTTATGGTCAGGTTTTTCTGCCTGTAATTGTTTTTCCTAAAAGCATCAGCCGTCTTCTCAATGAAAGAGGACATTTCTATCGATTCTATCGATGGTACGATGGCTGCGTGTTCAGCCTTGGCGACCAAGAGTATTCTTTCCACCGTTTTCAGCAACTTGGAACTTTGATCTTTGCAAATGGTGTAATGCAGCTGTCTGGATTCTGGCTTATCTTCCAATTTTCCTGAAGCCAACATGGAAGAAGACATGAATATGCCACTGATGGGGGTTTTCAGTTCGTGAGTCAAGGCATGAGTGTAGTCTTTAATAAAACTGACGAAGTGGTTTTCCCTTAGCATGCTTTTCAACTGCAGCACCAAAATAACTCCAATCATAACAACAAGTAGCAAAGAAACAATGACAATGTATTGTGCTTCTCTAAGGATGGATCTCAACGGCGCAGTGAGAACGACCTCAACGTATTGATCGTCGACTATCTTATTATATAAGGTGTATTTATTGTTTTCGTGTGCAACTTTGATGGAGTCGCTTACCAATTGCATGCTGTATGAGGGTACAAACCCCAGTTTCTTCTTCAGGCTCTCAGCATAGAGCGTGTCAAGGCGTGGGAGGGAGGTGGGTTTCTTTAGGAAGATCAAAATCTTCTGGATATTGATATTTATGTCATTTGATTGATTAATGCCATTGGTGGTTTTTCTGATGCTTGTTTGCTCGTCTTGATCATCTGAGCTATCTCCATCATGCACCTTTAATTTTAATGGAGAATTTTTCACTCGTTCAAACATATGTTTCTCTGATACTTCATCGAGTGACTTCTCACACTTTTCGAGAATGTCGAGCTCTAAAAGTGTATATGAGTTTCTAAACCAGAAATACTGGAGAACAAGTAGGAGGATTAATCCAAGCAGAGATATAATTCTTATGCTCTTAGCGGAGAACATTGTTGGNNTGAATATTGCAAAGATATAATAATTACGAGTTCTATGCCTCGGGAATGAACAATATTTCCTCGAAAATCAACTATTGAAAACACAAGAATTTTCATGTAAAAGAGTTAGAAAACGTAAAAAACTTAGGTTTTCTAAGGTTTTCTCCTGGATTTCATGGATTCCTCTTGTTTTTGCTTAGGTTTTCTAAGGTTTTGCTTAGGTTTTCTAAGGTAAAAAATTGAACCATTTCAGATCTCATGAAATATCTTTGCTAATACACAAACACTCAACACATACAATTATGAAAACTAAGAATGAAATTCGGAATGCGTCTTTTAATTTCAAATCGGTAGAAGTTTTATCATCAAGTCAAATGAACTCTATTTTTGGTCAAGGTGGAACGGAAGAACATGAATATATTGACAAGGATGGTAACTATGTATATGAGATTATTATAAAAAANNTGAAGTTATAGCTTATGAATATGTAATCGATAAAGACGGTAATGTAGAAGTAAGAATTGTAGTATTTAAATAATATGGGACAAAACAACAACGACATAAACCGCTTTCTAAACGCGGAACAATTATTCGGCAATGTATTTAGCCAACCTCTGGCTAATTTCTTGGCTGCTGGTATTACTCAGCCAAGTGGAGACGATACATCCGTATATTACAAGAACATCTCACGATTGATCAACGGTTCAAGAACGTATAAGGTTGTTCAGTTGTGATAGGTTGAGATATGGATCGTTATTTCAATCTGTATTCTTACTGTCATCCTGTGAAGGGTTGCAAGCGGGCAGTTGTGTGCGATCTGCAACGAAATATCATTCAACCAATTCCACTAATCCTGTATGAATTCCTGGAGAAATCCGGGTCAGGAACATATGGCCTTCTCACCAGTGACATGACGCCACAGGAGAGAAATGCCATAGAAGTATATATCTCTTATCTTTATCATAACGAG
>DOBD01000052.1 GCA_003506275.1 Bacteroidales bacterium
TCATGGCTCATGTTGGCCAGGAACGCCGACTTCAACCGGTCGCTTTCCTCGGCTTTTTCCTTGGCTTTCATCAGGGCTGCTTCCATTTCGATGCGGTCGGTGATGTCGGTCGATATGACCAGGCGCGCCTTTTTCGATTCATACTCCAATTGATGCGACACAATGTCCACATAGATGAGTTGCCCGTTTTTCTTTTGGTGACGCCAGATACCGGCTCGGTTCAATGTTTTGGTGGTTGCATCGACATCCTTCACCAGTCTGTCTACGTCCTCCTTGGGACGAATGTCCCTGAGGGTGCGCTGCAGGAATTCTTTGCGGGAATAGCCGTAGTGGTCGATGGCGGCTTTATTCACCTCCAAAAAGTCCAGCGTCTCCTCGTCGTATATCCACATGGGAGCCGGGTTGTTTTCAAAGAGGTAGCGGTACTTGCTTTCACTGTTGACCAGGGCTTCGTTCAGCTGTAGCTTTTGTGTGAGGTCGATAAACGTCACCACTGCACCGACCACTTTGCCTTCCCGGTACATGGGGTACGACCAGTATTCCACCGGGAAAGATGCGCCGCTTTTGGTCCAGAAGACTTCCTGGTCGGAATGTGTCCGCATGCCCTCATTGAAGGCCTTGAATATCTTGCAACTTTCTACCGGCATCATCGTGCCGTCCTTGTGGGAATGGGGGATCAGCTGATGCATGTTTCTTCCCAAGACCTCCTGCTCGTCGGTGTACTCTATCCTGGTGAGGGCTGCTTTGTTGCAAAAGGTACAACGACCGTGGGTGTCTATGCCATAAATGCCCTCAGCCGTAGAATTAAAAAGCAGGCGGATGGTTTCTTCGCTTTCTTTCAGGGCTGCTTCGGCTTGCTTGCGAGACGTACTGTCTTCGATGTACCCTTCCAGGAAAAGCAGGTTGTTGTCGTCGTCGTACACCTCAACCGCGTGTTCCTGTACCCAGCGTGTTTCTCCCGAGGCGGTGATGATTTCGTATTCCTCATAGAAGGGGGTATGGTTGGTGAGGGTTTTCCCCCATTTTTTAAAGAGTAACTCCCGGTATTCTTCCTTGATGATGTCATTGAACGAGAGGACCTTGTTGTCGATCAATTCCTCCGGGTGGTAGCCAGTAACGGCCAAACAACCCTCACTCAGGTACAACATCGTCCAGTTTTCGTCGTATCGGCAGCGGTACACGAATCCGGGCAGGTTACGCACCAACGAATGGAGTTGGCGCAGGTGTTCTTTCTCCCTTTTTTCGGCTTGCTTCAGCTCGGTGATATCCTGCATGATGCAGTGAGTGCGTTCAAAACGACCGTCGGGTAAGTATCCGATCCGCCCCTCGAAGGCAATGTAGCGCCGTTCACCGCTTTGGTGCAGCATCTCAAATTCGGAATGGATGGTCCCCTGTTGTTTGAACAAGGGAAAGCGTTGACGGAAGGGCTCGACGTATTCGGGTGCGAGGAAATCACCAAACCATCGACCAATCACCGCCTCTTTGGCGTAACCAAGGATCTCGCACCAGGATTGATTGACATCGAGAAAACAACCCGCTTCATCGAGCGACTGGTAGCCCAGCGGCGCTTCGTCAAAGAGCTGTTGGAAGCGCTCTTCGCTGCGCTGCAGTTGTTCCTCGCTGCGCTGTAAACGTTCTTCGCTGCGCTGCAGTTGCTTTTTCACTTGCTGCAGCTCCTTCTGGAGAGACAAGACATCAGGGTGTACAGGTCTGTCGGTTTTCATGGGAGTGACTTTCGGTGTCGGGCTGAACGTCGTAGGTGGTGGTACAAATATAAACACATTTACGGAAAATGCTGTACATTTGCACCGTTTGCTGGAATAACCAAAAAAAACGATCCGATGAAAAACACCCTTCTCCTTTTTGTGCTTTTGATTGCTTTTTCACTGCAGGCTCAAACGGGCCAGTCGGTGGCGGTTACGCGTCAGTTGAAAAATGCGCCCACACCCAGTGCCGGCTACGGCAAAGACCTGGGCGATTTCAAGAGTGGCATTTATACCATGACCAGTGCCGGCTTGACACGCCAGTATACCATAGACATTCCCGAGAACTACGACAAGCATACCCCGTACCGATTGATTTTTGCCATGCACATGATGGGAGGACACATGAAAACCATGGTCGACCAACACTATTATGGGTTGAAACCCTATGCAGAAAAAGCGCAGGTCCCCGTGATTTTCGTGGCCCCCGAAGGCTATACCGACCGTTCTCCCTGGCGCGGAGGGGATGACAAAGACCACGTCTTCTTTGCCGATATGCTTCAGCTGTTCAAGGATAAACTGAGCATCGACACCTCCCGCATTTTTTGCTGTGGCTTCAGCTTCGGAGCCATGGTGACCTACTCCTTATCCCTCAATTTTCAGAACGACCTCCGCGCCGTAGCCTGTTATTCGCCGGCCAACTGGAATATTTATCTGCCCGAAAACAAGCACCTGCCGCTGGCCTTCTACAGTACCACCGGTACCCAGGACGGGCTATGCAAATTTGTTCACTCGGATGAATTAAAGCTGGGCGGCAAGTATTGTGTCTTGACGCACATCGAAGACAATGGCCTGAAGCAACTGCCTGAAGTACCCGTCGCCACCACACCAACGCACCTCACGACCGAGTTTCAGGGCCTTCCCGAAGAATACCCTGTCCTGTTTGGCTCCTTCGTAGGAGGTCACACCGAAAACGTCAAAGACCCCGGCACCGACTTCAACTGGATAGCCAAGGAAACCTGGGATTTCTTTATGAGGTTTTAGGGTTGATTTTCCCCCTTTTTCGTGAAAAATTGCCGTGTCCGAAGGCCAAAAAAAGCGTAGTATTGCACTGTCATTTGCTTTAAAGACAATAATGAACGTGAAAAACACCCTGCTTCTTTGCCTCATAACCTGGCTCGGTGTGAGCCTCAGTGTACAAGCCGCCGATCTGTCATCGTTGAGTTGGGGCCAGGTCTGCTCCGGTCAAATGGGAGCCGCGTGGTATGGCTCTGCGGAATCTCAGGCCGTAGCCGACATCGTGCTGAGTGTGCAGAAAGCCAACGGCGGCTGGATGAAAAACGACCAGCTGCACCAACTGTCGGCCTCCGCATTGGCCACGCTGCAAGCCGATCGAGGCGGGCGTTCCTGCCTCGACAATTCAGCCACCACCATGGAGATGCGTTTTCTGGCTAAAGTCTACCAGGGTTGTAACATCGAGAAGTACCGCACAGCCTTTGGCAAGGGCCTGCAACTGATCTTTACCGCCGAGAAGGCCAATGGTGGCTGGTCGCAATACTGGCCCCTGTCCGGCAATGGCAGTTACCACGACTACATCACCTTCAACGACAACCTGATGACCAACGTCATGAAGCTGCTGCGCGACATTCAAAGCAATACCGGCGATTTCAAGGACATCGTAGATGGGCGACCCGCGAACAGTGTCAGACCTCGTTCGACAAAGGCCTGGAGGTGATACTGAAGTGTCAGGTTGACGACAACGGGACCAAGTCAGCCTGGTGTGCCCAACACGACCCGGTCGATTTTCTGCCCACCGAAGGACGCCCGCATGAACATCCTTCGATTAGCGGTTGTGAATCGGCTGCCCTGCTTTCGTTTCTGATGACACTACCCAACCCCTCAGCCGAACTGCAAGCGGCCATCACAGCCGGCGTGACCTGGCTCGATGCCCATAAAATCGAAGGCAAAGCCATCGAAGACTACACCAATGGTGACGGCGTGGCCGACCGCCGCATCGTCGACAGGCCAGGTAGCGCCATCTGGGGCCGCTTCATCCAATTAGGCGGTGAGAAGGCCAATCAGGTGTACACCAAATTCTTCAACAAATTGCAGGCGGCCAACAAGACCCGCAGCTATACCTATGGCGGGGTGGTGTACAGCTACAAGGAATACGACATCGCCACCACATCCTACCAGGAAGACAAGGCGTATCAGCCCGTCTTTGGCATCTACTCCAACGACTACGCCCACCTGTTTTACCGCTTCCTCTACCACTACGAAGACACGCCCCCCGTTGTCGACAGCAAGGGCGTCCCTGTTGCCACCTCCCTGATGGCCAGCAACCGCGCAAATTACCAGTACCTCGGCAGTTGGGGCCTAAATGTCATCAACGTGGAATACCCGGCCTGGAAACAGCGCATGGAGGCGCTGAATGACACCACCGATGCGATCCCGTACGAACTGTCTGCCGTCACCTACCTGTCCAGCGAAACCACCACCTACACTTTTCAGGACGGTATCACCGTGTCGAATACGGCAGGGAAAGGCTACGCAAATGGCAGCTCCAACACGGTGAAGTATTCAGCCAATGTGGACTATACCATTACCTTGCCCAAGAGCCTGTCGGTCGAAAAAATCACCTTCCACGGCTACGACAATTACGACGCTGACGCCTACCTCAGCCAACTGAACGGCGTGACCTATACCTCGACAGACTACGTCTTTCCTGCCAAAGTTGATGGCACAGCCATGTTTGTCACGCATACCATCGACCTGGCGTCAGCCCCGGCCACCGGCACGCTGGGATTCAAGCTTGGCAACAAGCAATGCTGCCTGATCATGACCCTCTATGGTAAAACACCGACAGGCGTCGAAAAGACCATCCATATCAACCCCTCAGCCCCGGTCAAATGGATCCATAACGGACGGGTGTATATTGAGAAAGACGGGAAGACGTATGATTTGGGGGGGAAGGCGGTTCAACAACCGACGTCTGTGCAGTAACAATCAAATCCATTTTTTTCTAGCGAATGGGTTGATTATACCAAACTATTTGTATTTTTGTAACGGTCATTACATTAATGGCCATTACAAAAATAATCGGGTATGAAATTCTACGACAGAAAGACAGAGATGGCGATACTTAACGCCACTTGGGAACAATCGAAAAGAAGTGCCTGTTTCACTGTTATGGTTGGACGTCGCCGTATAGGTAAAACCGCCTTGTTGCTGGAATCGTTTAAAGAAAATAAATACCTCTATTTATTTGTATCCCGTCGAAACGAAGCCCTGTTATGTGCCCAATTTCAGAACGATGCAGAAAAAGCGTTGGGGTTACGTCTTTTTGGCAACATAACACAGTTTCGTGATCTGTTTGAGCAACTAATGATCTACGCCACCAAAGAAAACGTGACACTGATCATCGATGAATTCCAGGAATTTGAACGTGTTAATCCAGCTATCTTTAGCGATATACAAAACCTATGGGATCAGTATAAACAGGATGCAAAAATCAACTTTATCGTATGCGGATCAATCTATTCGATGATGATGAAGCTGTTTGAGGATACTAAAGAACCTCTTTTTGGCCGGTTAACATCCAAAATAATCTTGAAACCCTTTTCGGTAAGCGTTATCAAAGAGATACTTGGCGATTATAACGCCCACTTTACACCGGAAGACCTGCTTTGTCTGTATACGCTCACCGGTGGTGTGGCAAAATACATCACACTCTTTATGGAAGCCGGGGCAACAACGGTCAAGCAGATGCTTCAGTATGTAACTCGCCCGGATTCTCCCTTTCTTGGAGAGGGAAAAGAATTGCTCATTGCTGAGTTCGGCAAAGAATATGGTACGTATTTTTCCATACTCCAGTTGATTGCATCGGGTAAAACCTCACAGGCAGAAGTTGATTCCATCATTGGAAAGAATACCGGTGCCTATCTTGTCAATCTTGAAAAAAACTATTCGTTGATTTCCAAAAACAAACCCCTGTTTTCAAAGCCCGAAAGCAGAAAAGCGCGTTGGGTCATTATCGATAATTATTTGCGGTTTTGGTTTCGTTTTATTGTGCCAAATCAATCGTTGCTGGAGATGGGCAGGCACGATCTGCTTAGGGAGTATATTGAGAATAACTATGTACAGTACAGTGGTTTGCTCCTGGAGAAATACTTTAGGGAAAAAATGGCTGAACGTGAACGTGTCACCGAAATAGGCAACTATTGGGATACTAAAGGTCAGCACGAAATTGATTTGATTGCCCTCAATACGCTCGACAAGACGGCCACTGTCGTGGAAATAAAGCGCAATCCACAAAAAATCAATCTTTCAGCACTAAAGGAAAAAGCAACCGTCATCCATAAAGAGCTCTCACCCTATAAGGTTGAATTTAAGGGGCTTTCGATGGAGGATATGTAAGCTGAGTGGTGTAATTCAACAACACTGCCTCCGCATCACCGCGTTGGAAGGCAAAAAAATGCGTAGTATTGCACTGTCATAACGCTGTTTCAAAAAAGAAGTGACAATGAAGAATTGGTTGGTCCTCATCCTGGCCTTCGTGCTGTTTTCGTTTGCAACGGTTGGACAAACATGTGTACCCGTCAAACCCCGGATACTAATCAGCACCGATATCGGAGGCACTGATCCCGACGACAACCAATCGATGGCCCATTTTCTGATGTACAGCAACCTGTTTGAAACCGAAGGCCTTGTATCATCACCGTCCTACGGCAGCGGCAACCAGGAAGCGATTTTACGCATGATCGAATTGTATGAACAGGACCTGCCCAAACTAAAACAGCACGCCAAGGACTTTCCGACACCTGCGTACCTGCGTGCCATCACCAAACAGGGTAGGAAAGGGGCTGCCCCGTACTGCGGTTATCAAACACCCACCGAAGGCTCCGAATGGATCATCCGGTGTGCCGGGAAAAAGAGCGACCAACCACTGTGGGTGCTGGTCTGGGGAGGCCTGGACGACCTGGCGCAGGCCTTGCACGATGCGCCCTCTATTCAGCACCACATAAGGGTGTACTGGATCGGTGGCCCGAATAAAAAATGGAGCACCAACAGTTACGCCTACATCGCGGCTCATTTCCCCGATCTTTGGATGATCGAAAACAACGCCTCGTACCGTGGCTTTATTGCCAACTACAAACAAAAGGATGCCTTCAACGGCCTCTACTTTGATACCTACATCAGGGGCGGCGGACAGCTGGGCAAGGACTTCCAAAACTACCTGAACGGCAACACCAAGCTGGGCGATACCCCCTCTTTGCTGTATTTGATGGACGGCAATCCAAACGACCCCACTAAAGCATCCTGGGGCGGCAGCTTTGTGCCCTTCACGCACAGCCCGCAGATCCTTTTCGATCGCCCAACAACGGCCCTGGACACGGTCCAAATCTATTCAATTATGACGTTTCGGGTAAAAGGCCCTGAAATGAACATCCCGGCAGACTCCGTTTGCATGACCATGACCATCAACAAACAAACCTGGGGCGGTTACTACCTGGGCGATGGGGTTTACGCAGTCAGGCATGCCACCTATGCCCTGGGAACCATGCCCTATACCATCGTGTCTGAGGTGCCCGGTTTTCCCACGCAACAAGGCGAAATCACCATCGAAAACGTATGGCCGGGCAAAACCCGCTCCACCGATTTCCCACTCGGGAAACACTGGTT
>DOBD01000227.1:0-1033 GCA_003506275.1 Bacteroidales bacterium
TGTTTTGACAGAGTGCAAAGGTCGTGTAGATTTATTGTAAAACCGTTACCGACTGTGTTAATAGCTCTACAGTCGGTAACACCCTAATTAATAATGTATGAGCCAAAAGATTCGCATCAAACTCAAGTCGTACGATTACAACTTGGTGGATAAATCTGCCGAGAAGATCGTAAAGACTGTGAAGGCTACCGGCGCTGTTGTAAGCGGCCCGATTCCCCTTCCTACGCACAAGCGTATTTTCACCGTAAACCGTTCGACGTTCGTCAACAAGAAATCACGTGAACAATTTCAATTGTGTGCCTTCAAGCGCTTGATTGATATTTACAACACGAGCGCCAAGACTGTTGACGCATTGATGAAACTTGAACTGCCTAGCGGTGTTGAAGTAGAAATTAAAGTGTGATTTTGTAAAATAAGTAAGAAATGCCAGGATTAATTGGAAAAAAAATCGGAATGACTTCCGTTTTCAGTGCCGATGGAAAAAACATTCCATGCACTGTTGTAGAAGCTGGTCCTTGTGTGGTCACCCAAATCAAGACGGTGGAAACTGACGGCTATGAAGCTGTGCAGTTAGGCTTTCAGGAAAAGACAGCCAAACACACCACCAAACCTGAAGCGGGTCACTTCAAGAAAGCAGGAGTAGCTCCTCAAAAACACTTGGTTGAGTTCAAAGGATTCGACGGTTTGAAAACCGGCGATGTAGTGACAGCCGACCTGTTTGAGGCTGATGAGTATGTTGACGTGATTGGTACCTCCAAAGGTAAAGGTTTCCAGGGTGTTGTGAAGCGCNNCATGGTCAACACAACCGTTTGCGTGCTCCCGGTTCACTGGGTGCTTCTTCATGGCCCTCCCGCGTGTTCAAGGGCATGCGTATGGCAGGACGTACTGGTGGTGATCGAGTGACCGTCCAGAATTTGCAGGTTATTAAGGTGATTCCTGAACACAATTTGGTTTTGATCAAAGGTTCTGTTCCGGGCGCTAAAGGTTCAATCGTAATCATTGATAAGTAATGGAACTGAATGTATATACAATA
>DOBD01000227.1:1082-5025 GCA_003506275.1 Bacteroidales bacterium
CGAGCCCAACGACCATGCCATTTGGTTGGACGTAAAGCAGTACCGCGCCAACAGCCGCCAGGGTACGCACAAGGCTAAGGAAAGAAGTGAAATGTCTGGTTCCACCAAGAAGCTGGGCAGGCAAAAAGGTGGCGGCGGTGCCCGTCGTGGTGACATCAACTCGCCCGTCTTGGTGGGTGGTGCCCGTGTTTTCGGTCCCAAGCCCCGCGATTACGGCTTCAAGTTGAATAAAAAAGTCAAGGCGTTGGCCAGACGTTCCGCTCTCAGCTATAAAGCCATTGAAAACGCCATCGTGGTGGTTGAAGATTTTTCCTTCGAAGCCCCCAAGACCAAAGACTTCGTCGCATTGGCTTCCAATTTGAAAGTCGCTGATAAAAAGTCACTTTTTGTATTGGCGGAAGGAAATAAAAACGTATATTTGTCGGCTCGTAATTTGCCGTCAGCTAAAGTTGTAACGGTTTCTGAGTTAAATACTTACAAGGTATTGGACGCAAAATCGCTCATCTTGACGGAAAGTGCGGTCGCCGGCCTTGAGTCAATTTTAAACGCATAAGAAGAGTTTGCCATGGGAATTATCATCAAACCGATCGTAACAGAGAAGATGACTGCCATTACCGAGAAATTAAACCGGTATGGTTTCCGTGTACAGCCCGATGCCAATAAAATTGAAATCGCCAAGGCTGTACAAGACATGTACAACGTGACCGTGGTTGACGTGAATACGATCAACTACAGGGGTAAGAACAAGAGCCGGTACACCAAGAGTGGGCTGGTAAAAGGTAAAGAAGCCGCTTTCAAAAAGGCCATTGTGACCTTGAAGGAAGGCGATGCAATTGATTTTTACAGCAATATATAAAACAAAATGGCAGTACGTAAACTAAAGCCCACAACGCCAGGGCAGAGACATAAGATTATTGGTGCCTTTGAAACCATCACTGCATCGGCACCAGAGAAGTCGCTTGTATACGGCCTGAGAAAATCAGGTGGCCGAAACAATTCAGGCAAGATGACCATGCGCTACCTCGGTGGCGGTCACAAGCAAGCCTACCGTTTCATCGATTTCAAGCGAGCCAAGGATGGTATCCCCGCTACTGTTAAAACCATCGAATACGATCCGAATCGTTCGGCTCGTATCGCGTTGCTGTTTTACGCTGACGGTGAAAAGACGTACATACTTGCACCCAATGGTCTGCAAGTCGGCATGACGCTGATGTCGGGTAACGAAGCCGCTCCCGAAATCGGTAACTGCCTTCCCTTGAAGAATATCCCGGTTGGTACCGTGATCCACAACATCGAGTTGCGCCCCGGTCAGGGAGCCAAAATGGTTCGCTCTGCCGGTACCTTTGCTCAGTTGACCTCAAAGGAAGACAACTACGCCATTATCCGTATGCCTTCCGGTGAGATCCGCAAGATCTTGTTGGCTTGCAAGGCTACGATAGGCAGTGTCGGCAATTCCGACCATGCGCTTGAAAGTTCAGGTAAAGCCGGACGTTCCAGGTGGCTGGGTCGTCGTCCCAGGAACCGCGGTGTTGTTATGAACCCCGTCGATCACCCCATGGGTGGTGGTGAAGGTCGTTCTTCCGGTGGTCACCCCAGATCCCGCAAGGGCTTGTTGGCCAAGGGTCTGAAGACCAGGACACCCAAGAAACATTCGAACAAGTACATCATCGAAAGACGTAAGAAATAACCTGAAAATTCAAGTACATTATGAGTCGTTCATTAAAAAAAGGACCGTATATCAATACTAAGCTGGAAGCTAAGATTCTGGCCATGAATGAATCGGGTAAGAAGAGCCTGGTCAAGACCTGGGCGCGTGCCTCGATGATTTCTCCCGATTTTGTTGGTCATACGGTCGCCGTTCACAACGGCAACAAATTCATCCCGGTTTACGTGACCGAAAACATGGTAGGACATAAGTTGGGCGAATTCGCTCCGACACGTACGTTCAGAGGCCATGGCGGCAACAAGAAGAAATAAACCGTTGTAAGAAAAAACAAAATACGAATATAACATGGGTGCAAGAAAAAAATTAGCAGCTGAAGCAAGAAAGGAAGCACTGAAGACCCAGTACTTCGCAAAGCTCAACAGCGTTCCCACGTCGCCGCGAAAAATGCGCTATGTCGCCGACATGATCAGGGGCAAGGAAGTCTTTCTGGCCCTTGGCATTCTGAAGTTCTCCAACAAGGAGGCTTCCGGTCGTCTGGAAAAACTACTCCGTTCGGCCATTGCCAACTGGGAACTCAAGAACGAACGTAAGGCTGAAGCAGGCCTGCTGTATGTCAAGGAATTGAAAGTCGACTCAGCCACGATGTTGAAGCGACTCCGTCCCGCCCCCCAAGGCAGGGGCTACCGCATACGCAAGCGCTCCAACCACGTTACGCTGAGCATTGATACACTAACCACTAACGAACAAAACTAAGGTCAAATGGGACAGAAAGTAAATCCGGTAAGTAACCGCCTGGGCATCATCAGAGGTTGGGATTCCAACTGGTATGGTGGTCGCAAGTATGGCGAAACGCTGTTGGAAGACAGCAAAATCCGTAAATACCTGCTCGCTCGTTTGGCCAAAGCCAGCGTTTCGCGCATTGTGATCGAAAGGACCCTCAAGTTGGTCACCATCACCGTGTGTACCGCCCGTCCCGGTGTCATCATCGGTAAAGGTGGTCAGGAAGTGGACAAGTTGAAGGAAGAACTCAAGAAAATCACCGATAAGGACGTTCAGATCAATATTTTTGAAATCAAACGTCCCGAACTCGATGCCGAAATCGTTGCTGCCAACGTGGCTCGTCAGATTGAAGGCAAGATTGCTTACAGACGGGCTGTCAAGATGGCCATTCAGTCGACCATGCGAATGGGCGCTGAAGGGATCAAGATTTTGGTGGCCGGTCGTTTGAACGGTGCCGAAATGGCTCGTTCGGAAATGTATAAGGAAGGACGTACTCCGTTGCATACGTTCCGTGCAGATATCGATTATGCACAGGCTGAAGCCCTGACAAAGGTCGGTTTGATTGGCGTAAAAGTGTGGATTTGTCGTGGTGAGATCTACGGCAAGGTCGATTTGGCTCCACAATTTGCCGCCTCAAAAGAAGGTGGGCGTAACACCGGCTCCTCTACCGGTGGCGACCGTCGCGATGACCGCAGGGGTGGTTTCCGCAAAAAGAGAAACAAATAAGTGTCAACATTAGTACAAGAGAAAGATGTTACAACCAAAAAGAACAAAGTTCAGAAGACAGCAGAAAGGTCGCATGAAGGGCATCGCCCAACGTGGGAACCAGTTGGCATTCGGTTCTTTTGGCATCAAGACGTTGGATTCACACTGGATTACCGGTCAGCAAATTGAAGCCGCCCGTATCGCCGTGACTCGTCATATGCAGCGTCAAGGTCAAATCTGGATACGTATATTTCCGGACAAGCCCTTTACCAAAAAACCAGCCGAAGTACGTATGGGTAAAGGTAAGGGTTCGCCCGAAGGTTTCGTGGCCCCTGTTACCCCTGGAAGAATCCTGATAGAAGTGGAAGGAGTGCCTTTCGAAGTGGCCAAGGAGGCCCTGCGTTTGGCCGCTCAGAAACTGCCCGTCGCTACCAAATTAGTTGTGCGCAGGGATTTTGATTTTCAAACCACTAATGCCTAAGCCGTATGAAAATTAAAGAAATCAAAGAACTGACGACGAAGGAAATCGCAGAACGCTGTGAGACGGAAACGGCTCACTTGGCACAGTTGAAATTGCAACACGCTATTTCACCCCTTGACAACGCCAATCAGATCCTGTTCATACGCCGGGAAATTGCTCGCATGAAAACTGTTTTGCGCGAGAGAGCATTGAACCAACAAAATTAAGCACCCGATGGAAAGAAATTTGAGAAAAGAAAGAGCCGGGGTGGTTCTCAGCAACAAAGGTGACAAATCAATCACTGTTGCTGTAAAGTGGAAAGAAAAACACCC
>DOBD01000227.1:5104-6084 GCA_003506275.1 Bacteroidales bacterium
AAAGAGCGAAGTAATATGATACAGACAGAATCCAGACTATTAGTCGCTGATAACTCAGGTGCCAAGGAGGTCCTGTGTATTCGCATACTGGGCGGTACCGGCCGTCGTTACGCGTCTGTGGGAGACATCATCGTGGTTGCCGTCAAAAGCACCATTCCTGCCAGTGAAATCAAGAAAGGTACGGTCTCCAAGGCCGTGATTGTACGTACGAAGAAAGAGATCAGACGTGCTGACGGTTCCTACATTCGCTTCGATGACAACGCCTGTGTGTTGCTGAACAATGCCGGTGAGCTGCGTGGTAGCCGTATTTTCGGTCCTGTTGCCCGTGAACTGCGTGCCACCAACATGAAGATCGTTTCGTTAGCCCCCGAAGTACTTTAACCAGTAGAACGTTAATCGAATGAGTAAGTTACATATCAAGAAGGGTGATACCGTCTATGTAAACACAGGCGAAGACAAGGGTAAGACCGGTCGTGTCCTGGAGGTGCTGGTTGACAAGCAGCGCGCTATCGTGGAAGGTGTTAACATGGTCTCCAAGAGCACCAAACCCAACGCAAAAAGTCCTCAGGGAGGAATTATCAAGAAAGAAGCTTCCATCCACATTTCCAATCTTAATCCGCTGGATCCCAAAACCGGGAAACCCACTCGGATTGGTCGTAAGAGGAATGAGGAAGGCAAGTTAGTACGTGTATCTAAAAAATCCGGGGAGGAAATCAACTAATGGCAAATACCGCATCTCTCAAGAAAGACTATGCTGAGCGCATTGTGCCTGCATTGACCAAAGAATTCGGCTACACGACCGTCATGCAAGTTCCCGTATTGAAAAAGATTGTTATCAATCAGGGACTGGGCATCGCCGTGGCAGACAAGAAGATCATTGAAACGGCCATCACCGAACTGACGGTCATCACCGGTCAGAAAGCCGTGGCTACCGTATCCAAGAAGGACATCTCCAACTTCAAGTTGCGTAAGAAAATGCC
>DOBD01000115.1:0-1504 GCA_003506275.1 Bacteroidales bacterium
AAAGAGTATTTTCCGTTGAACATTGTACAGTATTCATCAGAAATTCTTTCCGTGCCGGGTGGATATATTCTTGGGGGCGGTTGTGGTTGGGGCTGGTATTACAAAGGTGATGGGCTTAATTACAATGAGCCATCCAGTTCATTTCAGGACAATTTCTTCATGAAAATAACCGAAACCGGTGATAGTGTCTGGATGCGTATTTACCGGAATCAGGATGGTGTCTGGGGTTACAATAATGTATGGGCAAGTCAGGATATCATGGAAAACATGGTTCTTACTCCTGATGGTGGTATTGCCGCAACCGGTTGGCTTTATCCAATATCAGCTATTTCCTGGGAATACAAACAATACGCCTGGGTGCTCAAAACCGACAGCAACGGCTGCGGAAAGCCGGGTGTGCCATATGGTTTGTGGCGCGAAGAACTGCCCTACAATGCCGACAGCAGCATTGTGCACCTGACCTGGTTAGAAGATGATACAACAAACATCTGGCATCATGTGCAAGGCTCGAAAGACGGGCAGTGGTACTTTTGGGAACTCACACCACGCCCGGTAACAACCAATGAATTTTTCGATACTGTACCGAAATATCACAACTATTGCTATCGTATTTTCGGGCTTGATACTACGTGGGCGCGAACCTGCGAGAGCGCCGAAATCTGTATCACAACAGGGATTGATGAATATGCTCCTGAAAGCGGATTGCTGTCCGTCTATCCCAACCCCGCTCAAAATGAGATCCATTGTGTGCTACCACATAATGAAAAATTTGATATTGTTGTTTTTGATGTTTCGGGGAAGGTAGTTCTGCATCCGAATAGCACAAATGCAGTTGTCAGTCTGAGCGGAGTCGAAGACTCGGCAACTAGCATTTCCGGTATTTGCATTAATGTCAAGCAACTACCGTCGGGCATTTACTTCATCGAGGCGCGCGGAGAGCGGGTTTTGAGAGGGAAGTTTGTGAAGGAGTAATAGTGTTGCATTGAAGTATGGTTGCTGATTAACTATTCCGCCCCAATCAGTGCCGCTTATTTCCAAATTATTCAACTTGATTCCACCTAAGCCTCCGGCTCCGGCTTATCCAAAAACTCATAGATCATCTCAACCTGCCAGGAAAGCAGTGGGCGGCGGGTGAGTTTCAGTTTCTTTTCGATGGGTTTTAGCCACATGCGGAATGTGCTTCGGCATACGCCATATTCAGTGGCTATTTCTTTTTNNTGTTTCGCTCTGGGTTTTTATTCCACATGTTGCTTTTCGTTTGTTTGCGCTTGGAAGGGGATGGTTTTTCAACTTTACATTTTTTTGTCGAAACACAAATAATCCAGTTTGAAGTTTTCCGGAACAATAAATTGTTGGAACAGTCATCCTCCAGCTGTCAATAAAAAGCGAAACAGGAACGAAACTAATTCTGGAGAAGACCGGTGTCTGATGTACAATTTGTTCAAACCCTGTTCAAACCGGCCCAAAAAATCACAAATCACAATGAAATTTCACCCCATAAAAA
>DOBD01000115.1:1607-3554 GCA_003506275.1 Bacteroidales bacterium
CGTGTGAAGCATGCGCTCTGAACCAACTGAGCTAACAACCCCCTTTATGTAAGGGGAGGCAAAGATAATAAATTTTTGAATCATGAACACCGAACTTTGAACAAGGAATAATGAACAAGGAAGGTATAATGTTGAAAGATAATTTATTTAAAACGTCCTTCAAACTTCATCCTTCCTTGTTCCTTGTTCAATATTCTATGGGTTACACCATCTGCTCAATATTCCACGTAAAGGCGCGCACACCGGCTTCCTTGTTGCGGATATCGAGTTTGTGCACGGATTTCATGATGTCTTCCACCTGATTGTCCTGAACGATGGTCATCACGGCCGAGTTCATTTCGGGCCAGGTATGGGTGCCCTGTCTGGGCTCCCCATCCACACTCCCTCTCCCGCTCACTTGTTCCCAGATGGTAAAGCCACGAATGGCCAGGCGGTCAAACAGGTATTCTACCCGTTCGGTGTTGGTTTGGTTGTATATGATGAATACTGCTTTCATTTGTAAGGGATTATTTGTCCATGAATATGAATTTCTTACGCACTGCCTGTTGTTTGTCGCGTTCTCCCCGACGGACGAATACGGCGTACAAAACAGGGATCAGGATCATGGTAACCATGGTGGATACAAACAAGCCACCGACAATGGTCACACCCAGGGGTGCCCAGGTTTCTGAGCCTTCACCGATACCCATGGCCATGGGTAACATACCCAATATGGAGGTCAAGGCTGTCATGATCACAGGACGTAAACGGGATTTACCAGCCACGGCGATGGCTTCGCTCAATTCCAGGCCACGGTCGCGCATCAAGTTGATAAAGTCCACCAGTACCACCCCGTTCTTAACCACAATACCCACCAACATTACCAATCCGATGGCAGCAATCATACTCAGGCTGGTACCTGTGATGAAGAGCGCAACAGCGACACCGGTAAAGGCAAAAGGCACGGAAAACATGATGACAAACGGCTTGGAATACGACTCAAACTGGGACGCCATGGCCAGATACACCAGCACAATAACAGCCAGGAGCAGCAAGCCTATATCGGCAAACGATTCCTGTTGATCTTCATACGCACCGCCCACGTTGACAATGATGCCAGAAGGAATATCCAGCTTGTCAACCTCAGCCTGTATTTGTTTTGCCAACGTGCCAAGGGGTACACCCACTGGCGTCACTTTGACGGTAACCAAACGCTCTCTACGCTTGTGTTCGATGTTGGGTGGTGACCACAATTCCTTGACCTCACCCAATTCCTTGAGTTTGATCTTGCCACCGGTTGGTGTAGGANNTCCTCCAGACGAACCACGATGTCGTACTCCTCGCCGTCTTCCCTGAAGAAGCCCACCGTTGAACCGTTGATGCGGTTACGCACGTAGGTGGAGACAGTGGCCGAATTCAGGTTGTGCAGCGCCAGCTTTTCCTTATCCAGCACGACTTGTAACTCCGCTTTGTCCTTGTCTCGGCTCACACTGACGTCACGGGCACCTTTAAGGCCTTTGAGGCTGGTCTCAACCTGGGCCGCCAAGGCATTGGTTTTGTCAAAATCATAGCCGAAGATTTCCACATCGACGGTGGATGTACCACCGAAGCCACCGCCACCTGTGGTCACGGTATAGGTAATGACTTCGGGCAGGGTGCCAATAAATTGCCTGATTTGTTCAGACACATCCACATCACTGCGTTTACGTTTTTCCACATCCGACAGACGCATGTTCAAATTGATCAGATTGGTCCCCGATTCGCTAAACATGGCCGCGATGCTGGACTCGTCGTTGGAGCCCGTAGACGTAGAGAGCAACTCTACTTCAGGACAATGCGCCAGGATGTAGTCTTCCAGTTTGCGGGTCACCTTCATGGTTTCTTCCACCCTGGTACCCGATTGCAATTCAATGGCAGCAGACAGACGGCTTTGGTCTGAGCTCGGCATGAAGTCAGTCCCTATAAAAT
>DOBD01000115.1:3609-3897 GCA_003506275.1 Bacteroidales bacterium
TTGAGCAATTTGGCTGACAACATGGGGGTCAGGGTGATGGCCGCCACGGTGGAGGTCACCACGGTGATGGTTACAATCCAACCCAACTCCTTGAACATGACACCCATCATGCCACCGACCATGGTAAGGGGCAAGAATACGGCCACGATAACCAAGGTGGACAAGATGACTGACACCCAAACTTCATTGGTCGCGTAAATAGCGGCTTCTCTAGGCGTACTGCCTCGTTTGATGTGCTTGGTGATGTTTTCCAGCACCACAATAGCGTCGTCCACCACCATACCGATG
>DOBD01000115.1:3938-7169 GCA_003506275.1 Bacteroidales bacterium
GATGACGGAGGCACGCCAGCGTCCTATGAATAAGAGTACGATAAACACCACAAAAATTAAGGCGAGCAACAAGGTTTCAGACAAGTTGCCGATGGCCGAGCTGATGAAATCGGAGGTATCGAACACCAGGCTGAATTGCACGTCGGAGGGCAAGGTCTTCTGAATTTTAACCAGGTTTTCCTTGACCTGTTCACAGACCTCAACGGAATTGGCACCCGATTGACGGGTCACCATAAGACGCACAGCTTGTTGACGATTGGCTTTTTCCTCCAGGGTCAAGTCCTTGATGGTGTCGTTCACTTTGGCGATATCCCTGATGTGAATGGTGGCCCCTTGGTAGGTTCCTACCACCAGGTCTTTGATTTCATCACTGGCCTGAAACTCGCCTTCCACCCTGATCTGGTAATGCTCCTTCCCCATTTTCAAGGAACCGGCTGGCATATTCAGGTTGCTGGTGGAGATCACACTGGTCAATTGCTCCAACGAGAGACCGGTGGCGTCCAGCTTTTTGGCGTCCACGTCCACGTACACGTAGCGTTCTGGTGCGCCTATGATGGAAACAGAACCGATGCCATCAATGCGCTTCAAAGGATTGACCACCTTTTCTTCCAGGAGTTTTTCCAACCCACTGTAGCTTTGATCGGCCGTTACCGAATACATCAGGATGGGCATCATGCTGGTGCTCAACTTGAAGATAGCCGGCCGACTGGCGCCATCGGGCAGGTAGTCATAAATCATGTCAATGGCGTCCCTGACGTCGTTGACGGCTTCGTCCAAATCTGTCCCCCAATCAAATTCCATCATGACCATCGACATGTTGTCTCTGGAAGTGGAGGTGATTTCTTTGATGCCCTGCACGCTGTTGAAGGCGTCTTCCAGGGTTTTAGTCAGGTTGGTTTCAATTTCTTCCGCGTTGGCCCCCGAGTAGGTGGTCATCACGGTCACATAAGGAGGTTCCATCTCCGGGAACTGGTCGATGGGCAGCAAACTTAAGCTGTACAAACCGGCCACCAGGACCGCAGCGAAAATCATCAGGGTCGTTACCGGTTTGTTTATGGCACTTTTATAGATACTCATGCGTCTGTGTATTAACAGTTGTCATTGGATGGATTACACTTATTCCACCACGTTCAATTTCACGCCGTCTACCAACCTGGCTTGACCGGCTACGACCAGCTTGTCACCTTCGACAATGGAATCGCAGCGTATTTCCACCTGGTCGTCGAAGCGTTGGCCCAGGGTGACGGTATACCGCTTGGCCTTGCCATCCTTTTCCACAAAAACGTATCGTTCGTTGGAGCCTTGTGTCTTGAGCACTGATTGGTAGGGCACCACGACAGCCGACGTCTGGCCCAGGGAAATCTGAGCCCTGGTGAACATGCCTGGCTTGAGTTTTTCACCGGCATTGGACACCCTCAGTTCCACTTCAAACGTACGGGTTGACGGATTGACCGTTGGCGCCACGTTGTAGACGCTGGCTTGGAAGGATTGCCCTTGATAGGTATCGGAGGTCAAGGTCACTTTCAGGCCTTTCTTTACCAGCGGGTAATAGGATTCCGGCATGTTGATGAAAGCCTTGAGTTGGTGCAATTGCATCACGGTTAGGATGGGCAAGGCTCCGGTGTACATTTCACCGTTTTCGTAGTTCTTCACAGCGACAATTCCTGCAAAGGGGGCCTTGATTTGGGTGTTGCTTTCCAGGTAAGCGATGTTGGTCCGTTGCACGCTCAACTGGGCTTGCAACTGGTCGTAGGTCTGTTGGGAAATGGCACCCGTCTCCTTCAAGGCTTCATAGCGTTTGAAGTCGTTCTCCAGGTTCGTCAAGTTGATTTTGGCCTGCAACAGGGAGGTTTGGTCCATGTGAACGAGCACTTGTCCTTTTTGAACACGGCTACCCACTTCCACGAGGATGCGGTCGATGCGTCCTGGTGAAACAGGGACGACATTGACTGCTTCAACAGCCTGCAGATTGGTGGCGTACTCCAATTCCTGGCCGATGGTCGAGGTTGCCAAAGGGGCCACGCGTACGTTTTCTATACGCTCGGTGGCGACTTCCTGTTTGGCCTGTTTGCCTGAGCAGGCAGTAAGCAGTGACGCACCAGCCAGGAGCGTCATCATTGCGACATAAACTTGTTTCATATGTGTGTGGTTTGTGTTTTTGTTTAAAGGGTGCCTAATAGTTTGAGCAATTCATCTTCGGCGTTGAGCATATTCATCACGGCCGAAACATAATTGGACTGAGCTGTCAGCAGGTTGTTGTTGGCGTTGGTTACTTCAATGCTCGAGGAGAGACCTTGTTCATACTTTTTGGTAATGTTGTCAAAGACACGCTGGGTTACCTCTATGTTCTTCTTCTGGATTTCAAAGCTCTCCAAGGCGCTCTTGAGGTTGTATCGCAGTTGTTTTTCCTGGACGAGCAGTTGATCTTTGGCCTGTTCGTGATCCAATTGGGAGGCTTGCAAGGCCAGTTTGGCCTTTTTGATGGTCACCGCATTCTTCCCACCGGCAAACAAGGGGACATTGGCTGTCAGTAGCAGGGTATTCTTCATGGTGATGTCAAACGCGCTGGTCAACAATTTTTCATTGCGTTGGTAAACGGCGTTGACAGTAGGCAGAATAGCACCAAAGGACGAGGACACCTGTTTCTCACTGAGTTGCACATTGAGGGCGCTGGTCTTCAGATCCAGGTTGTTCTCAGGAACAAAGGGCTCCAGCAGCAGGTCGAAGGCTTTTTGGTTGTCCGTCAGGTTAACCAGCTTGTCTGTTACGATCAATGCATCTTCCGCCTGCATGCCCAGCAAGAGGCGCAGTGAATTGTATGCGACCTCGATGTTGCGTTCCATAGTGGTCAATGAATTTTCCAGGTTAGCGACCGTGACCTCCATTTGATCGGCTTCCGTAGACTCACCGATACCCACGTTCACCTTGATACGGGTGGCGTTGGCCAGTGTCCTGACGTTCTCCAGGTTCTTTTTCAATTGATCACGGCTGAACTCGGATACCAGGATGGCGTAATAGGTGGTGTTGACAGCTTGCTTGATCGCCAATTCGGTTTGTCCGATGGCGTTTTCCGACATTTTTCGGGCTATTTCCGCCATTTGTATACCGACGATGATGTTCCAGTTAACGATGGGCTGGGCTACTTGAAGTGTCATGGTGCTCGAAGGCTTCATGGCTATTTTGAAAGCGCCCAAACTGATGCTGTCGCTCACCAGATTGGACTGATAATTG
>DOBD01000199.1:0-4750 GCA_003506275.1 Bacteroidales bacterium
CCTCACTGCAGGCAGCCTTGGAGCAATCGGACTACCCATCGTTGGTTGAAATCAAGGACATACTGAGCCAGGAACTTGATTTAAAGGCCGGACGCAAACAATGCACCGACTTCAGGGCGAACATGGAGGGGGCTCAAAAAACCTTGGCCGGCTTACTGACCGAATTGGGCGACAGGCAATTTTCGGAAGAGGCCTATCAGCAAGTGGTTTCAACCTTCCAGGCTGTATCAGAAAACCTGACAAACAAACACAGGGAGCAGGGCGAGTTGGAAGGGAAACACAAAGCCATCAAGGCCAAGCTGGACACCAAGAAAGAGGTGGAGGAACAAATGGCCCACCTGAAGACCAGGGCCGAAGATCTGGCCACCCTGAAATATTTGTTCAGGAGCAGTGGCTTTGTCAACTACATTTCCAGCGTTTACCTGCAGGAGCTCTGCAGTGCTGCCACCGAACGGTTCTACAAACTGACCCGCCAGCGCCTTAGCCTGGAAATCACAGACGACAACAATTTCCAGGTACGTGACTTCATCAACGGTGGCAATGTCCGCAGCGTGAAAACCTTGTCCGGGGGCCAAACCTTTCAAGCCGCCCTCTCGCTGGCACTGGCCTTGTCTGACAGCATCCAGCAACGCGCCTCAGCCAACCAACACTTCTTCTTCCTCGACGAAGGCTTCGGCTCGNNCTCAAATCCCTGCGCAAGGAAAACCGCATCGTGGGTGTCATCTCCCACGTCGAAGAAATGCAGCAGGAAATCGACACCCACCTGCGCATCATCAACGACGAAGAAAGAGGGAGCTTGATTTCAACGAGTAGTGATTACTAGTTTCTCGAAAACCGCCATTGCCTCATTCAAAAGGACGTGGTTTAGCGATAAAGACTCCACTGCCCAACGGCAACTCAAACGGAGAAATGGAGAACCCAGAATTGAGCCATTCTGCCGAATATTCAAAGGCACATAATTTCTCTTTGGTCAAAGCCAGGCGTCCCACCAATCGGTTATCATAGATAACCTCTATCTGTTTAATGCTATTCATGCTTTTTTCCTCTTTTGCGGATTAAGCCTTGCTCATTCAATACATCATCCAATGATTTATACTGCTTTTGTGAAAAAAGAGCATCAAACTCAGAAAGCGCATTCAGGGCGAACCCTATCTGAAGCAATCCACGTAATGAAATACGGCCCGTTCTTAGCTATCCAAAAGAACACACCATCCCTTTATTGCATTAATCGTTATATTTGTGGGGCAAAACGCAAAACACCTTTATACATCTTTCAAATAGTCCCTTACCATGAATAAAAGAACCATCGGTCTGTTCGTTTTAAGCACCTTGCTTTCAATAGTCAGTCTTGCAGCCCAGCAAAACACAGCCTACCACCAATTTGCCACCACGCCGCCTCNNGCACCACGGTCACCGAACAACAGATTAAAGCACAGGCTGATGCGATGGCTGAACACCTGCTGCCCAGCGGCTACACCTATTTGACCGTCGACATCCAATGGTACGAACCCGAGTCTAAAGGCCATTACTACAGGCCAGGAGCTCCTTTGACCATGGATGAATACGGACGATTGACACCAGGACTCAAGAAATTCCCCTCGGCCGCCAACGGTGTGGGCTTCAAGGCGCTGGCTGATTACGTACATGCCAAAGGCCTGAAATTCGGCATCCACATCATGCGGGGCATCCCCAAGGAAGCGGTTGAGAAAAACCTGCCTGTTTATGGTACCAACGTCGGAGCCAAGGATATTGCCATCACCAGCTCAATCTGTGCCTGGAACCCCGACATGTATGGCGTGGACGCCACCAAGCCTGAGGGACAAGCCTATTACAACTCCATCGTTCAGCTGTACGCCGATTGGGGGGTCGACTTCATCAAATGCGACGACATTTCCCGCCCCTACAACGACATCCAAAAAGCTGAGGTGGAAGCGCTGCGCAAAGCCATCGACAAAACCGGACGCCCCATTATCCTGAGCCTGTCACCGGGTGCTACACCCGTCAAGGTGGGGACACACGTCATGAATCACGCCAATATGTGGCGCATCACGGATGATTTTTGGGATCGTTGGGGCTTGTTGCACGCCATGTTTGAACGGCTGGATGCGTGGACGCCCTACCGAGGCCCCGGTCATTTTCCGGATGCCGACATGCTCCCGATTGGCGAGGTCGAATTCAACCGTCCCACCCGGTTTTCCAAGAACGAACAATATACCCTGATGAGCCTGTGGGCCATCGGTCGCTCCCCGCTGATTTTTGGCGGCGATATGACCAAGCTCGATGCGTTCACCAAAGAAATGCTCACCAATCCGGAGATGCTGAAGGTAAACCAGGAAAGCCACAACAACAGACAGGTGTACCGAAAGAACAACCTGATTGCCTGGACGGCCGACATCCCCGGCAGCAAAGACAAGTACGTTGCCCTGTTTAACGCCCAAAGCAACGGCGACAACCTCGACTTCAGCCACGCCGACTACGCCAGCCCCGTCATTGCCGGCAAAGGTGCCTCCCAGGCCATTGAGGTATCGGTCAAGGAGGGAAAAAAACTCGTCCTTTTTGTCAAGGATGGTGGCAACGGATTTGATTATGACCACGCTGTCTGGCTTAACCCCACCCTTCACGGCCCCAAAGGCACCCTCAACCTCACCAGTCATAAATGGATGACTGCAACGGCTGGCTGGGGCGAAGCACGGGTCAACCGCACCTGCGACAACCGTCCACTCCTGATTGATGGTGCTGCCGCAGAAGGCATTGGCACGCATTCCGAATCCGTCATCATCTACCAACTCCCCGAAGGCTATGACACCTTTACCGCCACAGGATACGTCACACAAGACAGAGGGTCTGTCGTGTTTGGCGTGCTTGTTGACAAAGGCAGCATGGAACTGTCGGAAAACGCCCTCGTTGACATCGCCTTTGACGCCATCGGTATCCAGGGCAAGGCGACTGTCCGTGACCTGTGGGCTCACAAAGACCTGGGTGTTTTTGAAGGCGGTTTTGGCCGTGAATTGCCGCAACACGGTGCCGGTTTGTACCGCATCAGCCCTTTGAAGTAACCCGTTAAACAGCCTAACCTTTGGCCTCAGCCTGAAATTCTTTCACCCTTTCGTTTTGACCGTATGAAAACAAAACTGCTGATAATAGGCCTGTTGACCGCCCTGACCGTCAACGCCAACGTGACACTTCCAGCCATTGTCGGCAACGACATGGTGTTGCAACGTGAGGCCACCGTAAACGTCTGGGGCTGGGCAGAGCCTGGCGAAAAAGTCACGGTGACTTTTATGAAAAAACGGTACACCCATACGACAGGTGCCGACGGAAAATGGTCGGTGAAGCTGCCACCGATGAAAGCAGGCGGCCCCCACACCATGGAAATTAAAGGCCAGAACACCATCGTACTGAATAACATTTTATTAGGCGATGTATGGGTCTGTTCCGGTCAATCCAACATGACCCACTACTTGGGACGTCACGCCGAACGGTACGCCCAGGAAATCGCCGAGGCTAATCTTCCTGAAATCCGTCAGTTCTATGTGCCCGAAAAAGCGACGGTTGCCGGACCGTTGGCAGATAATCCCGGATTGAAGTGGGTAGCCGCCACCCCTACCTCCGTACTTGATTTCACCGTTATCGGTTATTTCTTTGCCAAAAAGCTGTACGATACTTACCGTGTACCCATGGGCATCATCAACACCTGCGTTGGCGGTACTCCGATTGAGGCCTGGATGAGCGAAGCGGGCTTCAGGGACTTTCCAGACATCACGGAGCGCATCAAACAAAACCAGGAAGCCGTTAAGGCTATCAGTGCCCAGCCACGGAACAGACCGACCGGCAATCCGGGCATGACTCCGCAGGCTCCGCGTCAAGTCACAGACAAAGGGTTGGCCGGCCCCCTGATGTGGTATGATCCAGCCTACCAACCCCTGAACTGGAAACCCATCAACGTCCCCGGCTACTGGGAAGACCAAGGTATCCGCAACCTGGATGGTGTGGTCTGGTACCGCCGAGTCATCAACGTTCCGGCCTCCATGACTGGCGTGGAAGCCAGGGTCAAACTGGGCCGGATTGTCAACGCCGATGCGTGTTACATCAATGGTCAGCAAATTGGCAACACCACCTACGAATACCCGCAACGGGAGTACACGGTCAAACCCAATGTGCTGAAACCGGGCAGCAACCTGATTGTCATCCGTGTCACCAACAGTGGCGGAAAAGGCGGCTTTGTTCCCGACAAACCGTATTTCCTGTTGGCCGCCGGCGACACCATCGACCTCAAGGGCGAATGGGCCTACAAAGTGGGCGAAGTGGCTCAACGCTTTCAGCCCATGGGCAACACTGCACGTGGCTCCAGGCAAGCTGGCAATGCGACCGCCAATCCCAGACCTGAAGTGCCCCCTATCCCCAGATCAGTCAACGCTCAGCAAAGTCCCACCGGTCTGTACAACGGCATGATAGCACCCTACACCCCCTACGCTGTAAAGGGCTGCTTGTGGTATCAGGGCGAATCCAACGCCGGCAATCCCAAAGCTTATGCCAAGCTGCTGCCGGCACTGATTGAAGATTGGCGGCAACAATGGGGCCGGAATGACCTGTCCTTCTTGATTGCCCAGCTGCCCAACTACATGGATGTCAATTACTCACCCGAAGAAAGCAATTGGGCTCAGATGCGGGAGGTACAGCTCAAAACAGCCGAAACCGTGCCTTATACCGGCCTGGGGGTCAACATTGACCTGGGCGAATGGAACGACAT
>DOBD01000199.1:4763-5566 GCA_003506275.1 Bacteroidales bacterium
GCGCCATCAGGCAGGAAGGCAACAAACTGATCGTCTCTTTCGACCACGTAGGCAGCGGCTTGGTCTCCGGCAACGGTGAACCCTTGGCGCACTTTGCCCTTGCCGGTGAAGACGGTCGCTATCAATGGGCTCAAGCCGAAATCGTCGGCAACGAGGTAGCAGTTTGGAACGATAACCTGGCCANNAGGTATGCCTGGGCCGACAACCCTGATTTCGCCAACCTCTACAACAAGGAAGGGATGCCGGCCAGCCCGTTTGAGTTGAGTGTGGCACCGTCAAAGGAGGAAAGCAAGGTTGCGGGGCAACAGGCCGTGCAGGATGTAAGGACAAACCAAGGACCAACAGCTGGGCAACAGCCCGCAGCCGTTGATCCGACAAATGACCCCTTCAAGGATTTCAAGACCGAACTCATGTGGGAGGCCAAGGTCAAGATAGGCCAGATGAAGGTGGTCGGCGAAAGCAAACGAGGCGTCAGACGCGTCATCCCCATCACGGGGGGCAGTTTCAGCGGTCCGAAAATGAAGGGCGAGGTCTTACCCGGTGGCGAAGACTGGCAATTGGTACGCCCCGATGGCGACACCGAATTGTACGCCAGATACCTGCTGCGCACCCACGACGGGCACACCCTGCAGGTGCTCAACCAGGCCCTCATGCACACCGACCCCCAAAGCAACGCGTTCTACTGCAAATCCGTCCTGGATATTGAAGCACCCGAAAACAGTCCCTACGACGCCCTTAACCACGCCATTTTCCTAGGCACTCTCACCATGCCCCAACTGAAAGCAGGTGAAGAGCCCTATGTG
>DOBD01000239.1:0-435 GCA_003506275.1 Bacteroidales bacterium
CGGATTCAGTTTGGTCATAAAGGACATTGATCCTACCTACACCCTTGGCGATCAGGCCAGACGGCGCCAGGAAATCCTCAAACGACTGGAGCGTGAGGGTGTCATCGATCAGAACAAAGAATGGCCCTGGCCCCTGCTACCCAGGCGGATTGCTCTTGTTTCCTCACCAGCGGCGGCAGGCTATCAGGACTTTATGCGCCACCTTACCGACAATGAGTACGGCTTTACGTTTTACACGGCCTTGTTCCCGGCTGTCATGCAGGGAGAAGAGGCACCCCGCTCCATCATACAGGCGTTGGACCGGATCATTGACAGCGGTTTGCCCTTCGACGTGGTGGTCATTATCCGAGGGGGTGGTGCCGTTGCTGACCTGCAGTGTTTTGACGAGTATAACCTCTGCTACTACGCCACCCAATACCCTATGCCCTTGTTGAC
>DOBD01000239.1:471-3567 GCA_003506275.1 Bacteroidales bacterium
CCTTGGCCCAACAAGCCACGAGGATGGACGAAATGGTTGATCGCTTGCAACGTCGCGTCCGGCAAGTGCTGGATGACCAACGCCTTTTTATGCAGAGCTTGCCCGGTCGATTGGCCGGATTGGTGCAACAACAGTTGATGCAGGCGAATATCAAGGTAGAGCGACAAACCGCCACCCTGCGTCAATCTACGCATCAGATTTTGATGGAAGAACGCCAGCATCAGACGTTGCTTTCCACCCGCTTGACCATGAAGGCCACCACCTTGGTGGAACAGGAACACCTGCGCCTCCGCTTGCTTGAACAGTCGATCATGGGCTTCTCGCCACAGGCTATGTTGAAAAAGGGTTTTTCCCTGACCGTGTACCAAGGCAAGGTGTTGCGCTCCGTAGATGAGCTACCCATTGGAGCCCGCATTGAGACCCGATTGGCTGACGGGTGCCTGTATAGTGAATTACAATCAAAACAGACCAACCATGAGTGAATCTCCCTTGACGTACAACAAGGCCATGCAGGAAGTGGAACAAATCCTGGCGGCCTTGGAAAAGAACAACCCCGATGTAGACTTGATGAGCCAACAGGTGAAACGGGCTGTTGAATTACTACAGCAGTGCAGACAAAAACTCGTCGAAACCGACGAGGCCATCAAGCAAGTGTTTGAACAACTCAATCCCCAAGGCTGACATGACAGGCCAACGGACAGCCCTCATCATGGCCGGCGGACAAGGGGTGCGCATGGGGCAACCCATGCCAAAGCAATTTTTGTTGCTCGACGGAAAGCCCGTATTGATGCACACCCTGACCACTTTTGCAACGCTTGAACCCGCTGTCCGGCTAGTTCTTGTTTTACCGGCCAATCAGGTTGCTTTTTGGCAGACACTCTGCGAGCAATACCGCTTTACGGTGCCTCATGCCATCGTGGAGGGTGGTACATGCCGCTTTGACTCTGTCAAGAACGGGCTGGCTGCTGTCGAAGCGGAAGGGCTGGTGGCCATACACGATGGGGTGAGACCGCTGGTGACCTCCGATCTTATCCAGCGGTGCTTTGTTGGGGCTGAGCGCCATGGTTCGGCCATTCCTGTGACGCCTCTCATTGAAAGTCTCAGACAGCTTGTTGGCGATGGCAGTCAAACCGTTGACAGAACGGCATACCGCCTGGTACAAACACCACAGACGTTTAAGGCTGCATTGATCAAAGAAGCGTATGCGTTGACTGACCGCAACGATTACACCGATGACGCCGCTGTGTATGAAGCCATGGGTGGTTCCGTTCACCTGGTGGATGGGGAGCGCCATAACGTAAAAATCACTGAGGGTGCAGACCTGGAATTGGCTGCCTTCTACCTCGGTCAACGAAGTAGACCTCAACCCTAACTCATTCAACCGTGTTGGACCTGGCAAGTAAGGAACTCAAGTTTATCCCCGGGGTAGGTCCCGTCAGGGCTGAATGGCTGAAAAAGGAACTCAAGCTTCAGCATCAGGAGGACTTGCTGTATTATTTTCCTTACAAATACATAGACAGGACACGCTTTCAGTCCATCGGCGATTTGACGGCCGATGCATCTTACGTACAACTCAAGGGGCAGATTCTTTCGTTCGAGCAGTTGGGGGTGGGACGTAGCAAACGGATCAAGGCCCTGTTTACAGATGGTACCGGCAGTTTGGAACTGGTGTGGTTCAAGGGGTTGAAGTACGTGGAAGATAAGTACAAGTTGGGGCAGGTCTATGTGGTCTTTGGCAAACCCTCCGTGTATGGCCATCAGTTGTCCATTGCCCACCCTGACATCGAAACACCGGCCGAACAAACTGGCCAACCCAAGGCTGGTCTCCAACCCTTCTATTCCACCACGGAAACCATGAAGGCGCATTACCTGAATTCCAAGGCTATGCACACCATCATCAGCAACCTGATTCGTTCTTTCCAGGACAGGTTGCCTGAGACATTGCCGGACACCTTGTTGCGTCAGTATAAACTGATGCCCCTGCACGACGCCCTGGTGCAGATGCATCTTCCCAACAACCAGCAATTGCTTAAGCAAGCAAGGTACCGGCTTACGTTTGAAGAACTGTTTTACCTGCAGCTGCACATCCTCCGGTATGCCAAGGAAAGGGAGCGCTCGTACAGAGGCTACCCTTTCCAACGTGTGGGTGAATTTTTCAACGCTTTCTATCATACCTGTCTGCCCTTTGAACTGACCAATGCTCAAAAACGGGTGCTCAGGGAAATTCGCAACGATGTGGGTAAAGAGCGACAGATGAACCGTCTGTTGCAGGGCGATGTGGGTAGCGGCAAAACCCTGGTGGCTTTGATGACCATGTTGATGGCCGTTGATAATGGCTTTCAGGCCACCATCATGGCTCCCACTGAGATATTGGCTAACCAACATTACGACACCATCAAGGCTTTTTTAGGCGATTTACCGGTCACCGTAGGGCTTCTGACAGGCTCTACGAAATCCAAGGCGCGCGTTCATCTCCATGAAGGCCTTCGTGACGGGAGTATCCACCTGCTTATCGGTACACACGCCCTGATTGAGGAAACGGTGCAGTTTCACAACCTGGGGCTGGTGGTTATCGATGAACAACACCGCTTCGGCGTCGAGCAGCGTTCCCGGCTCTGGCGTAAAAACGACAGGCCACCTCATGTGTTGGTGATGACGGCTACCCCCATACCCAGAACCCTGGCCATGACAGTCTACGGTGACCTGGACGTGTCGGTGATCGACGAATTGCCCCCTGGTCGCAAACCCATCAAGACCATCCATCGCTTTGACAACAACAGAGCCCCTGTCTATGCCTTCATGCGGGAACAATTACAGGCGGGGCGGCAGATTTACGTGGTCTATCCCTTGATTCAGGAATCGGANNAAAATGGACTACAAAAACCTGGAAGATGGCTATCAACACATCCAGGAGGCTTTTCCCGGTGTCCCGGTAGGCATGGTTCATGGTAAGTTGAAAGCCGTCGAGAAAGAGGCTCAGATGCAGGCCTTTTTGGCCGGTCATACCCGTATACTGGTAGCCACCACTGTCATTGAAGTAGGAGTGAATGTGCCCAATGCCAGTGTCATGATGATCGAAAGCGCCGAACGATTTGG
>DOBD01000239.1:3677-6208 GCA_003506275.1 Bacteroidales bacterium
TGACCTGAAAATCGCCAACCTGGCGAGGGATCAGCAACTGACCGAATTTGTGAGAAACATAGCCAGGGATATCCTGAAGGTTGATTCTACCCTGGATTTGCCTGAAAACCTTCTGCTCAAAGCGCAACTGAGAAAACGGTTTGCTCACGAGGTGAACTGGGGTGTCATCAGCTAGGAAAGTCGTTAAGGAATCCAAAAAAATCACGCCGTCTTCTTGGGTTTTAAAAAGAAAACCTTACTTTTGGCAACACCGAGTAAAAACACACAGTGTCCACTTCCAACAAGAAGCCAGATCAGATGTCTTTTAAAGCCCTTTTAACGCCCTTATTTGTTCTCTTTTGTCTATCGTCGTTTGCCCAGGACAGGTATGCGGCGAACATCTCGTATGATAAGAAGCATGCCATGCTTGATTCTGTCATCATGAAAGATTTGACTGAAGAAGAAGAGGTGGAAGAAGGTGACGTATACGAAGGCTTGTATGAAAACTGGAGTGACACCAAAGTCAATCCCTATGGGGTGGATTTTGCCCAGCTTAAGGATAGTTTCGTCATCGATTGCCGCCAGTACTACCCGCCCACCCTGGGCCATGTGACCTCTCCTTTTGGTCCCCGCAAACGTCGTTTTCATAATGGCATCGACCTCAAGGTCCATGTGGGTGACACCATTAAATCCGCCTTTGATGGCCGTGTACGGGTAAGGCGCTACAACAGAGGCGGGTACGGTTATTTCCTGGTACTCAGACATAAAGACGGCGTGGAAACGATTTACGGGCATTTGTCCAAGTTTTTGGTAGCGCCCAACCAGGAAGTCAAAGCCGGAGAACCTATTGCACTAGGTGGTAACACGGGTCGTTCTACCGGTGCTCATCTGCACTTTGAAGTGCGTATCATGGGACACCCCCTCAATCCGGCCAAGCTGTTCAGTTTTACCGATTATTTACCGCACAACGATTTTTATAGTGTGGTGAAGGATGAAGCGTTTGCTGAACGCCTGAGGTATTCCGGTGTATACACGGCAAAAACCAATACAGCCGGCAAGTATTCCAATCTTTCCTATTACACGGTCAAAAAGGGTGACAACCTGGGTCGCATCGCCTCCAGGAATGGGCTGTCACTCTCCAAACTTTGCCAACTCAACAACATCAAGCCGACCTCCGTCATTCGTCCCGGACAACGCTTGCGATTGTCTTGATTCTCCCTGGCTTTTTTGCTACTTTTGTGCCTTGAACAACCAACACGTTAGTCATGGCCGATACCAGCCGTCAGTTTGATGTCGTTACGGCAGCTTGCCGCGATATTTTTTCCAAGAAATTACACGATTATGGGGCAGCCTGGCGTATCCTTCGCCCCGCCTCGGTAACCGATCAGCTCTTTATCAAAGCGAAACGGATCCGTACCCTTGAACACAAAGGGACATCCAAAGTGCCTGAGGGTATCAAGCCTGAATTTCAGGGCATAGTCAACTATGGCGCCATCGGTTTGATTCAACTTGAACGTGGTTACGCCGATCAGGTGGACATGACAGCCGAGGAGGCGTTGGCCTGCTACGATGAAAAGATAGCCCTGGCTAAATCGTTGATGCTCGACAAGAACAGTGATTACGATGAAGCGTGGCGAGACATGCGCATTTCATCCTACACCGATTTGATTCTGACGAAGTTGAACCGCACCAAGCAAATGGAAGACCTTTCCGGGAATACGTTGATATCGGAGGGTATTGACGCTAACTACCTGGATATGATGAATTACGCCTTGTTTGGCTTGATTCGGCTCGAAAACGACTAAACAGCACTATGGGGACGAACACACGAAGCAACGCGGTGAAGGCCTTTCTTGCCACCTACCTCCTGCCAGTAGTGCAGTTGTTGCTGGGGGGTGTGTTCCTGTTTTCCGGTTTCGTCAAAGCCTTGGACCCTGTTGGTGCCGTCATCAAGTTGGATGACTACGCCACCGTTTTCGGTTTGACCATCATCCCTCTTTTTACCTACTTGACAGCTTTCCTGCAGGCCGCTTTTGAGTTTGCCCTGGGTGCCTTCGTTCTGCTAGGTCTGTATAAACGCCTTACTGCCTGGCTGGTGCTCCTTTTCATGGGCATCATGACTCCTTTTACGTTGTATTTGGCCCTGGCTAATCCGGTGTCTGATTGCGGTTGCTTTGGTGAAGCCATTACCCTGACCAATTGGGAAACCTTTGGCAAGAATGTGGTGCTGTTCGTTTTTTCGGTCTTTTTCTACTTTTTCTATGCCAGGACGTGGACCTTGTTTGGCCACCGCACCAGTCGATGGGCTGCCACCTGGGTTGTCCTGTTTCCTCTACTGATTGCCATTCACGCCTACAGGCATCAGCCCATGATTGATTTCAGNNGATCTGCGGGCATTAACAACGACAGTGCCTGATTCGTTCAGCTATTCCTTTATCTATGAAAAAGAGGGAATCCGGCAACCGTTCACGATCGATCAGTTACCCGCTTCCGATGAAGGGTGGATGTTTGTAGACAGGTCGAAACAGCTGGTCAAGGCTGGCAAGTCTCCT
>DOBD01000047.1 GCA_003506275.1 Bacteroidales bacterium
CATATCTCTTACAATCTGACTGCAAAAGTAGCAAGAAAATTGGAAAATGATATAAAATACCGAAAAATTAGTGAAAAAAATGACATTGGTCGGGATCATACTGGAGAGTCCCTTCATCACAAAGGTGTCTGATGACGGTCAGAATGGGTAATTCATCCATGGGTAACAACGGTTTTCCAGGGGAAGCCATGGCTGCCTCGGCAGACAATCGTCGCCTGACCTCGTCAACAAGCGTGTCATGTCCGCAGGGACCAACCTCGTTGAGTATGGCTTCGATGCTGGCTTTCACGCGTTGGTACTGGTACTGGTTCAATCCAGTCTCTGTTTTGGAAAGGCACACATCGCACTGGCCACACGCTTCGGCGTCCTGTTCACCAAAATAGGCCAACAACCGATGGCTACGGCAGCCGCCTTCATCACCGACGTAGGCCAGCATGGCTTCCACCCTGGCAGCCGACCGTGCACGCCTGTCTTCGTAGCAGGCTTTGCTGATGGCTACCCGCTCTGTTTCCTCCCGGTTGCGTGTGTAAATGATATACGGTGCTTTTTTTCTTGGAATGTAATGCAGAATCCCCATTCTGGAGAGACCAAGCAAGCTTTGGTATACCTGGTCGGCTGAACATCCCAGACGTTTGGCCAACAATTCTTCTTGAATGGCGATGTAATCGGCAAACAGTCCTGTATAAGAGCGCAACAACACCTGGAGTAGGTTGTCGCTGAGCGGATCACCCGATTTCTCCTGATAGAGTGCGTCCCGTTTGGTGGTGAAGTAGACTCTGGAGGGGTTGTCCAATTCGTCTGTCAACTCCAGGTAGCCCGCTTGTTCAAGGAGCTTCAGGGCGTTGTAAGCTTGTAGATGGTTGTAGTGGAAGGTGGTGGCGAAGTCTATCAGGTCGAACGGAAACATGGCACCGAGACCAGTACCGGCAGCCAGTTGAAAATAAAAGGCCAGTGATTCGTAGACCCTGCGAATCAACTCTCTGGATGGGTAACTGTCCGACAATTGTTTTTTCAGGCGTGTGCTGTCTGATTTCTGGTACAACAATACTGAAAAAGCCTTTTCCCCGTCTCTGCCTGCCCGGCCGGCTTCCTGAAAANNAAGGCATTGGTGGCCACCATGATCCGGCAAGCATCCGATTTCCAGGCAGCCTGTTTGGTGTCTTTGCTTTCGTTGGTCAATCCGGCATGGAAGTAATCGGCGGTGAAACCGTGTTTCCGGAGCCAAACAGCCACTTCTTTGGTGTTTTTACGGCTACCCACATAAATAATGGTGGAACCTGGCACGTTGTTGAGGATGTGCAGCAGCTCTTTTTCCTTGTCGTCAGTACGTCGAACCACATAGGCCAGATTTTCCCTGGCAAAGCTCTTTCGAAAAACCTGGAATCCTTGCCTGAATCGCAGGTTGTCCATGATGTCGGTTACCACCTCGGGGGTGGCTGTGGCCGTCAAAGCCAGGACAGGGGTGTCGGGTAATAGGTCTCTGATGTTGGCTATGTTCAGGTAGGATGGCCTGAAATCATACCCCCACTGAGAAATGCAGTGTGCCTCATCCACGGCGATGAGGTTGATGTTCATGTTGACGACGCGCTCTCTGAACAGGTCGGTGCTAAGGCGCTCCGGGGATATGTAGAGGAATTTGAATTCACCGTAGTGGCAATTGTCCAACGTTAGGATGATTTCCTGCCTGGTCATGCCTGAATAGATGGCTGCCGCCCTGATGCCTCTTTTCTTCAGGTTCTCCACCTGGTCTTTCATCAGGGCAATGAGGGGAGTGATGACCAGACAGGTGCCTTCCAGTGCCAGGGAAGGCACCTGGAACGTCAAGGACTTACCGCCACCCGTAGGCATCAACGCCAGGGTGTCACGCCCTTCATATACGGACGTGATGATGTCTTCCTGCAGGGGGCGGAACGTATCGTACCCCCAATAGGTGTTCAGTATGTCCCTGAAGTCAGCCATGGGCTGTTTGGGTTAGTGAAGGTCTTCCGGGTTCGAAGGCTTTATGTCCTTAATCATCAACTGGATCGATGTGTTGCCGTTGTAGGTGTTTTCCTCAATGGTGTACACGATGTCAACGGGCTTTTGGGCCTTTATGTGGGCGTTGTGAGCATATTGTCCGAATGCAATCCCGTTCATGATGACATTCTTTTCCGATTGGCGGTCAACCAGCTCAAGTTTGATGTGCTCCTGATCCCTGCCTACCAGCCTGCTGGTCCCGAAGTCGTAGACATGACGGGTGCAGAAAAAGGGTTTGTTATTTTCAGGACCGTAGGGATTGAACTGCTTGAGTCGCTTGAAAAAGCTCTTGCTGATATCCTGGAAGCGGATTTCCGCATCAATGTCGATGGTTTGAACCAATTGCTCCGGTTTGATGTTGTCGGCCACGTACTGTTCGAACCTGGCGATGAATTCGGGTACCCGCTCCACTTTCATGGACAGGCCGGCTGCATAGGTATGACCGCCGAAGTTTTCCAACAAATCCTTGCAATGCTCGATGGCTTTGTAAATGTCGAAACCAGGAACCGAACGGGCAGAACCGGTGGCCAGGTCATTCGTGCGGGTCAAGACGATGGCTGGTCGGTAGTACTCTTCCGTGAGGCGGGACGCAACGATGCCGATGACACCCTTGCTCCAGTCTTCCTTGTAGACTACGATGCCTTTGCGATCGGCCAGGTCGGTCAATCGTTGGATGGCTTGGTTGGCTTCTTCGGTAATGCTCTTGTCCAGGTCCTTGCGTTCCTGGTTGTATTGATTGATCTCTCCACTTTTGAGTTTGGCCAGTTCAGGATCTTTGGCTACCAACAATTCGACCGATTCCATGCCGTTTTGAATGCGCCCAGAAGCGTTGATGCGGGGGCCAATCTTGAACACGATATCGCTGATGGTGATTTCCTTATCCTTTTCATTCATGTTGCACACCTCAATGATGCTTTTAAGACCGACACCGGGGTTGGCATTGAGTTGTTTGAGTCCGTGATAGGCCAGGATGCGGTTTTCTCCACTGATGGGAACGATGTCGGAGGCTATGCTCACGACGACCAAATCGAGCAGGGGCTTGAGGTGCTTGTCAAAGTCGATGCCATTGTTTTGGGCAAAGGCCTGCATGAACTTGAAACCGACACCGCATCCTGACAGTTGATCGTAGGGATAGGTATTGTCCAGCCTTTTGGCATCAAGCACCGCGACAGCGTCAGGCAGGGTGTCGTCGGGAACATGGTGGTCGCAAATGATGAAATCGATGCCCTTTTCCTTGGCATACTTGATTTTTTCCACGGCTTTGATGCCGCAGTCCAACGCAATGACCAGGGTGTAGCCTTGCTCATGGGCATAGTCGATGCCTGTGTAGGAAATGCCATATCCTTCTTTGTAACGGTCGGGTATGTAGTAGCCGATGTCTGAGGAAGAGTTGGAATACTGGATGAGACACTTGTACACCAGCGCCACGGCTGTGGTTCCGTCTACATCATAATCACCGTAAACAAGGATGCGCTCCTTGTCGCCCAACGCTTTGTTGAGGCGATCCACCGCTTTGTCCATGTCCTTCATCAGGAATGGATCGTGCAAGTCTTTCAGCTGTGGTTTGAAGAATTTATCCGCATCGCTTTTTGTCGTTATACCTCGTTGCACCAAAAGCTGAGCAAGCACAGGGCTGATATCCAGTTCTTTCGCCAGAATCTCGCTGCTGCTCTGCTGTGCCGGTGTAAAAGGTACGAGTTGCCATTTGTTCGTCATTAATTGTTATATTGTTTTCTTTTTTCTCTGTCGTGTGGGCTCGTTTACAGGCCCGTCATGTTGCATATCCCTGTCAAGGGCAGCAATATCCGTTGCATCAATCACTTCTTGGTGGTGTTGCATGCGATGCGTCCAAAAAGACGAAAAGATGGGTAAAGGTACTAGTATTTTTTGATAGTCTGTTCACTTTTTTCGCTGTATTTTTGTTGCCTCAACCGTAACACATGAAGGAATCGATAGACCAGGCATTGATGGTGTTGCAACGGGGTGGACTCATCCTGTATCCCACCGATACCATTTGGGGCATAGGCTGCGATGCCACTAACGAGGAGGCTGTCAGACGGGTGTATGAATTGAAGCGCCGGCATGATGCCAAGGCGTTGCTGGTATTGGTCGACAGTATGGCCAAGGTTCAGGCATGTGTGAAAGAGATGCCCGACGTGGCCTGGGACTTGGTGGAGGTGGCTGATCGGCCGTTGACCATCGTTTATCCAGGTGCGCGTAACCTGGCACCCAACCTGATTGCCGATGACGGCAGTGTGGGTCTCAGGGTCACCAATGAGGTGTTTTCCAGAACGCTGTGCCAACGGTTCAAACGCCCCCTGGTTTCCACGTCGGCCAACATCACTGGCCAGCCGTCTCCCTCTTGTTTCAAGGAAATCAGTCAGGCCATTATCCAGGGTGTCGATTATGTTGTTGAATATGGCCAGCAGGAAGCTACGCAGGGCAGACCTTCTTCCATCATCAAGCTGGGCCCCGGCGGGCAAGTTGTCATCATCAGACCTTGATACTTTCTAGCCACATATAACAAAGCCGTTTTTTTTTCGTTAGATTTGCAGACAGTGCCCTGCAGGACACCAAGCCTATTGAATCATGAACGACAAACAACGCTTGCTGCTTTATGGATTGCTTGACTGGCTGTCAGCCTTAGTGGCCTGGGTTGTCTTCAACGTGTTCCGTTTTTACGTTTTCCGTTCAACGACGGGTTTTACCACCACTGATGCGTTCTTGTTCAATGACAAGGCGTTACTATTGATGGTTGTGGTACCCTTCGTTTGGTTGTTGATCTACCATTTTTCCGGTTATTACGTACAGCCCCGGCGCAAAACAAGGGAGGGTGATTTACTCAACACCGTTGTTGCAACCTTAATTGGCGTGTTGTTGCTCTTTTTTGCCGTGGTGGTTGACGACTATCCGGCCAGCCCTTCTCTTTACTATGAGGTGTTGGCAGGCTTTTTCGTGATTCATGCCCTGCTCACCTGGTTGGGACGTTTGTTGTTAACAGGTACGTTGGTCAGGCAGCAGGCCGCCGGAAAATGCCAGGTGCCGGTGTTGGTCATTGGAACAGGCCACGTAGCGAAAAATTTGGTGGAAGAGTTCAGCCAGCGTAACGGAAACGCCGTATACCGACTGGTTGGTTGTGTGCGTTACAAAGCGCTGGATGGGACGTTGCCTCCTGAACTGGTGGTTGGTTCCCTTGAAGACTTGCCAACGCTTATGGCCAGGTGGCAGGTGGAAGAACTTATCATGGCCATCGACAGCCAGGATGCTGACGATAAGCATCGGTTACTTAACCAGCTGTATCCGTTTCGGGTGCCGGTAAAAGCGGCTGCCAGTGAAACCGATATTGTTTCTGGTTACGTCACGCTGGTTTCCTTGTTCGGGCTGCCCATGGTAAACCTGACACCGGCCTTGATGCCTTATTGGCAGCAGGCTCTCAAGCAGTTGTTCGACAAGGCTGTTTCCTTTTTTTGTTTACTATGTTTGTCCCCGGTTTTTTTATACCTGGCCTGGCGGGTGAAACGCGATACCCCAGGTTCCGTGTTTTTCAAGCAAGAACGCGTTGGCAAGCATGGCAAACCTTTCCTGATCTATAAATTCAGGACCATGTATACTGATGCGGAAAAAGACGGACCCCGGCTTTCCTGCCAGGAGGACCCAAGGGTCACTCCGTTCGGGCGGATGATGCGACGCTACCGACTGGATGAGCTGCCCCAATTCTTGAACGTCCTTAAAGGCGACATGTCGCTGGTTGGGCCCAGGCCGGAGCGACAATTCTTCGTCGATCAGATCATTGATAAAGCGCCGCACTATTACCTGACCCAACGTGTGCTGCCAGGCATCACCTCCTGGGGTATGGTGAAATTCGGATACGCCAACACCGTCGACAAAATGATTGATAGGCTGGCTTATGACATGCTGTACCTGGAAAACCAGAGCTTGCTCATCGACTTGAAGATTCTGTTGTTCACCCTGAAACCCTTGTTCAAAGGTAAAGGTGTGTGAGGGGCATCGGCCGTTTTGTTTATATTCGATTTGCAGGGTTCTGTTTTTTTTAGCTTCTTTGCCCCGAAAATAGGATGGTATGACGGGTGAAGATTGGTATCTGAGGATGATTCGTTGGCGTGAAAATCACATCAAGGAGTCTAACTTCATTCTGATTCTCAGCCTGGTAGTGGGCATATTGACGGCCTTGGCCGCCTGGTTGCTCAAATCCAGTATTCATCTGATTCAATCGGCCCTGACCTCTTTCTTTTCCATTGAGAGTGCCAACTTTCTTTACTTGTTGTACCCGGCGGTCGGTATTTTTTTGGCCTCCTGGTATGTGCGCCGTGTGGTCAAGGATGATATCGGCCATGGGGTCACCCATATCTTGTACGCTATTTCCAGGCGCCAGGGAAGACTGAAGCGGCATAATATATGGACCTCTCTCATCGCCAGCTCGGTGACCATCGGCATGGGGGGGTCTGTGGGTGCGGAAGCGCCCATTGTGTTGACGGGTTCTGCCATTGGATCCAACCTGGGGTCATATTTCAAGATGAACCACAAGACCTTGATGGTTCTCATTGGTTGCGGCGCGGCCGGTGCCATCTCCGGTATTTTCAAAGCACCTATCGCCGGCATGTTGTTTACCATTGAGGTGTTGATGCTTGATTTGACGGCGGCTTCCGTGATGCCTTTGTTGATTTCATCGGTTACGGCGGCGACCTTGTCGTACATCCTGACTGGCTCTTCCTCTATGTTTGCCTTCTCCATGGAGGCGCCCTTCGAGCTGAGTCGCATCCCCTGGGTGTTGGTGCTGGGTGTTTCCTGCGGGCTGGTGTCGCTTTACTTGATCAGGGGAATGAACAAGGTGGAGGGTTGGTATAAACGCATCAAGAATCCAATGCGTAAACTGGCACTGGGTGCCGCCGTGCTGAGTGTGCTGATTTTTCTTTTTCCACCGTTGTACGGGGAAGGCTATCTGGCCATTGAAAGCTTGATCAGTGATAAGCCAATGATGCTGGCTGAGGGTAGTTTGTTCTATGCCTTCAAGGATAACAGTTGGTTGTTTGTCGGGTATTTGGGACTGGTCGTTTTTTTTAAAGTCGTAGCCGCCGCTTCTACCAACGGGGCCGGTGGAGTGGGTGGGGTGTTCGCACCCAGTCTGTTTATCGGAGCCCTGGTTGGTTTTATGGTGGCCACGCTCATCAATCAGTCTGGCCTCGCCGAAGTGTCGGGNNGATGGGTATGGCCGGGGTTATGTCGGCCGTCATGCACGCACCGTTGACCGGTGTTTTCCTCATCGCCGAGCTGACAGGGGGGTATGAGTTATTTCTTCCTTTGTTGATGGTGTCCGGGGGGTCTTTTCTTACTATATACTTGTTTGAAAAACAGAGTATCTATGCCATTCGATTGGCGCAGAAGGGTCAGTTGCTGACTCATCACAAGGATAAGGCCGTGCTGACGCTGATGAAGGTGGAAAATGTTGTTGAAACAGATTTTGATGTGGTCAATCCTTCCATGTACCTGGGCAACCTGGTCAAGGTGATTGCTACGGCCAGGCGCAACGTTTTTCCGGTGGTGGATGATGACAATGTCCTGCAGGGTATTGTCCTGCTTGATGATATCCGTAACATCATGTTCAGAACCGAACTGTATTACCGGTTTAAAGTGCAGAAACTGATGATTTCCCCACCGGCGAAAATTCGGATTGATGATCCCATGGATCAGGTGATGCGTACGTTTGATGATACCAACGCCTGGAACCTACCCGTGGTAGATGCTGATGACCACTACCTGGGTTTTGTATCAAAATCCAAAATATTCAACGCCTACCGCAACGTGCTGGTGCATTTTTCAGACGAATAGGTTAGTTGGGTTCGACGGGCTTTTCCCACGCCTTATTCCACCATTTTAACGTTGATTTCTCCGATACCAGCCTCAATGTTGATGAACAGTGTGTGTTTGCTCCGGCCGTACGCGTCGTTGGTGTAGGTTTTCCCGTTTCTGTTGAAGAAGGGAATGCTGACTTCACCAATCAACCCGGAAACAAAGATGCGAACCCCCACATTGTAAGGAACGACGAGGTCGAGTTCGCCCACTCCACCCTTGATGATGGCCTCCAGGTCGTTGTTCCAACGGCCGGACAGGTCTATCCATGCTTCACCGGCCATCATGTTGAAAGTTAAATCGGGCACTGACGTGTTTCGAAGGTTGATCTTGGACTCACCAGCCATCATTTTGTATTCAAAACGGTTGAGGCGACTCCCTTCCAGGTCGATGTCGGCTTCGCCAGCCTTGAGGCGGATGGATACACTGTTGGGTATGTTTGGGTTGATGGAAAGCCGCCATTCGTTGTCGTCGAAATCTTCGATGCGTCTTTCCTTGTTGCTTTCGGAGTCTATCCTCAGGTAACCCGTTTTGCCCATTTCATTGTAAGCCATTCCCGGGCGAAGAAACTCGGTGCCTTTGCCGTAGAAGCATTCAGCTAGTTCGTTGGATGAGTTGTCCAGGTATAATTCGCCGGCAAGGAAATCAATGTCTGTTTTGACTTCTTTGGCGTTGCCTTTTTCGATGGCCTTTTTGTACCGGTAGTTGTCAGGTTTGGAAGCAGTGACGGTGGTTGCAAGAGCGAAAAACAAGGCCGTAGCNNAGGTAAGACGATGGGTGAATGAATTTGTTACACGATGGCTCCTGTATTTTGCCTTGGGTCTTGTATCTTTGCTGACGAATCGGTACCACCAAGGCCGGATTGATCAATAATATGACAGAAAAACCGTTGTCTATCGTATACATGGGGACCCCCGACTTTGCCGTTGCACCCCTTAAAGCCCTGGTTGAAGGGGGTTATCGCGTAGTAGGCGTGGTGACCATGCCTGACAAACCGGCCGGCAGAGGGATGAAGCTACAGATGTCACCCGTCAAAGCGTTTGCCTTATCAAGGCAATTGCCTCTTTTGCAACCTGAAAAACTCAAGGATTCCGACTTTCTGGAGGCCTTGAAGGCCTGGGGCGCCGACCTGTTCATTGTTGTCGCCTTCCGCATGTTGCCTGAAGTTGTTTGGGCTATGCCACGTTTGGGGACGTTTAACCTGCACGCATCCCTGCTGCCTCAGTACAGAGGGGCTGCGCCCATCCATTGGGCCGTGATCAACGGAGAGTCTGAAACCGGTGTGACTACGTTCCAGTTGCAACAAACCATTGATACGGGCGATATTCTGCTGCAGGCTGCGCTTCCCATTGGCCCTGATGAATGTACTGGGTCTGTTCACGATCGACTGATGGTGTTGGGTGCCGAACTGGTGCTGCGTACGGTAGATTTGTTGGCCTCTGGCGGTGCAAGGCCTCAACCGCAGGCCAGCCTGGTCGAAGCGGCCTCACTTAAGCAGGCCCCCAAGTTGTTCAAGGATAATACACGGTTGAATTGGCAACAGAATGGTCTGTCCATTTTCCATTTTATCAGGGGCTTGTCGCCATATCCGGCAGCCTGGACAACGTTGATATCCACCAGCGACCCTGACCAGGAACCATTGACCGTTAAAGTGTTCGAGGCTGGCTTTGAGCCAATCGTTCATGATATGAGTCCAGGAGAGGTGTTGACTGATGGAAAAACCTATTTGCACGTGGCTGTATCCGATGGCCTTATCGTGTTGAGGCGCTTGCAGACTGCTGGTCGCAAGGTGTTGCCAGTCGATGCCTGGTTGCGGGGTTTCCCTGGGCTAAGCGACTGGAGTTTTGATTGAAAAGGAGGGTGGATGGCGCTCTGGTGACGTTTTTTTTTCCTTTTTGTTGCATCTGTTCAAAAAAGTTCGTTTATTTGCCTTTGAAAACCTAAAATCTGTTTGCCTATCGATCAATATCTACTCTTAGCATTCTAACCATAAGAGCAATGGATATGATCAAATCTATGGCCGACGAGGACCTTATCCGTCGGTTTGCAAACGGAGACAATCAAGCCTTTGATGTGTTGTTGAGTCGTCACAAGAGCCGTGTGTTCTCGTACATCCTTATGATTGTACGTAACCGCGATCTGGCTGATGATATTTTTCAGGAAGCGTTCATGAAGGTTATTGTAACCATCAAGCAGGGGCGTTATACCGAGGCTGGTAAGTTTTATGCGTTCGTAACGCGCATCGCCCACAACTTGATCATCGACCATTACAGGCGTGAGCGAAACGAAAATACCGTCAGTAACGAGGCGTTTGGCGAAGTCGACCTCTTCAATAATATGAAATTGTGTGAGGAAAATGTGGAAGACGCGTTGGTGCGTAACCAGGTGTTCGATGATGTCAATAAACTAATGCGACACTTGCCGCAAAACCAACAAGAGGTAGTCCGGTTGCGTTATTACGAAGATTACAGCTTTAAGGAAATCGCTGACATGACGGGGGTTAGTATCAATACGGCGTTGGGCAGGATGCGTTATGCCGTGCTCAATATGCGGCGTATGGCTGAAGAAAACCAACTATCCCTTACCTATTGATTCCTGTTGCAGTTGGTTGATTTTCAATAAGGCTGCCGTATTTTTTTAGTTAGGCACATACGATTTTGCAGGAAGTTGCGTTTTATTACTGTAAACAACGCCTGCCTATGGAACAACCATCTACTCCTATCCTGTCACCTGAAAAAGTGGTGAACCCGACGGATGCACAACCCAAAGAAGACACTTTGCTGTTTCTTAGAATGTTTGCCCGTTTGTATGTGCCGGTTACCGGTCCCGACAAGGATGCACTCCTGAATTAAACCGGATAGTTTGACAACGCATAACCGCAGCCTTTGGGTTGCGGTTTTTTTTGCTTGTCCAAACCGCTTGATGCTTCCCGTGTTTTTTATGTACCTTTGTGTAAACGAATACCTGTTTTGATTATGCGTTTGGTAGCACCTTCCCTGTTGGCCGCCAATTTTGGCAACCTGAGTCAAGAATTGGACATGATCAATGACAGCCAGGCTGATTGGCTGCACCTGGATGTGATGGATGGGGTTTTTGTCCCCAATATCTCGTTTGGCTTCCCTGTGTTGGAGCAGGTCGCTGCTCTTTGTCGTAAACCCCTGGATGTGCATTTGATGATAGTGGAGCCTCAGAAATTCATCAAGGAGGTCAAGGGGTTGCACGCGACGTATATGAACGTGCACGTCGAGGCCTGTAC